>CAYSCE010000155.1:0-7427 GCA_964429475.1 uncultured Bacteroidaceae bacterium
CACCACTCTTGATGGTCAGACCGGAAAGAATTCGGTGAACATCGATCTCAGCAATCTCGGTCAGGGCATTTATGTGTACACCCTCGAATACAAAGATGTGGTGCTGACAGGAAGACTGTCGGTGATGAGATAAAATCCGATTTAGGAATAATGATTTCCGATTTTTAATTTTTGATCGGATTTTAGAGACTAGAAATATTCAGGAGAAGGGAGCACGATGTTGCTCCCTTTTTTATTTGGCACAATAAATCAGTCTGATTTCGTGTTTCTTACAAATCAAAACCAAGCACCATGAAAAACATTTCTATCCTGATTCTGCTTTTCCTGACCGGAGTTTCGGCAAATGCACAGAAAAACTTTGCAGAAACAAATCACGAGGCTTTGATGAAAGCGGCTGTTGAAGCCATTGTGCAGGATGTTGAAATCACATACAACAGCACCGATGTATGTGGTCTGACCTGCCTCGGCACAGTAAAAGTGGTTGAGAAAAGATTCTGGTACTGCAACAGCCCGCTGAAAGAAGCTACCAAAGCCGAACTTCAAAGGCTGGCAACCGAGAAAGGCGGCGACATTGTGTATGTCGATGTGAATCAAACCCGAGGCTGGGGCCTGATTTTCAGCACTACTTACGAAGGACTAGTGTATAAGAAATAAAACAACAAGGAAGTAAGAATTCCGAAGGATATTTACTTCAAACTTCCTTCTTCCTTCACACTTCCTTGTTCAGTGTTCAGAGTTCAAATTACTCCGCCAATTTCCACACCGTATCAATAATGGTCCCATCGACCCATTTGATCACGGCGACAGCTTCGTCGGTAAATTTCGGACGCTCCGGTTTGCCGCAGATAGCCTCAGCTTCGGCCTTAAGTTCCTGAATGGTCTTGATCGGAAGCTTGCTGTTCTTCATCTTTTCGATGAGGTCGGTGCGTTTCGGATTAATCGCAATACCGCGCTCAGTCACAATTACATCAATCATTTCACCGGGACCGCAAATGGTCGTGACTTCATCCACCAGCACCGGAATGCGGTCGCGGAAGAGCGGAATGGGAATGATGACGGTCTTTGCATGCAGACAGTTCTGCCAGCCACCAATGCCGTGCAGCAGTAATCCATCGGAATGGGTTACCACGTTGCCGTTGAAATTCACATCGATTTCAGTTGCACCCAGAATCATGATGTCGGTCATTGAAGTGTAGTTGCCTTTGCTGTGATAATTGTAAGCCTGCAGCACCGATAAATCAATGTGATTCGGATTTTCGCGCGCCGAGCGTACAGCTTCGAGGTCGAATGCCTGCGCATCGAGAATATAATCGAGCGAGCCGTTTTCGAGCATCTGCACCATGTATTTGGTACTTCCGCCGAAAGCAAAGCGGGCTTTTTCGCCACGCGATTTTAATATCTGTTCCATGTAAATACCCACGGCAAGCGATGTTCCGCCTGCACCCGACTGCATACTGCAGCCATCGCGCAACAAACCGGCCTCGTCGCAGAACTGAGCGGTCCATTCGGCCAGCAGTAAACGATCCGGGCTGCGGGTCACCTGAGTGGTTCCTGAAACAATTTTTTCCGGAATACCAATCTGATCAACCACAACAACATAGTCAACGTAATTTCCCTGCACCTGCATAGGCATACAAGGGAACGGAATCAGATTGTCGGTGACAATAATCACTTTGTCGGCATACATATAATCGGCGAGCGAATAGCCCAGAATACCGCATGCAGACTTGCCGCTGAGCGCATTGGCATTACCGAACGGATCGGCAACCGGCGCTGCAACAACAGCAATATCAATATGAACTTCGCCATCCTGAATAGCCTGAACGCGGCCACCATGCGAGCGAAGCACAGCGCAGCCGGTCATTCCGCCTTTGGTGGTGAATTTTCCGAGCGGGCCGTTCATCGAGCCTTCAATGCGGTTGATGGTGCCGTCTTCGAGATATTTAATCAACGGGTCGTTGCATGGAAATGAGGCTGAAGGCAGCCATACAAGGTCTTTTACACCCATGTCGTGTGCAATGTCGAAAATGGTATTGCTCACCAGATCTCCGTCGCGCAGATGGTGATGGGTACTGATGGTCATGCCGTCTTTCAGACCGCATTTTTTCAATGCATCGGCCAGTGAAGAAACAACTTTGTTCCCGTC
Source organism: uncultured Bacteroidaceae bacterium (assembly GCA_964429475.1). GTDB lineage: Bacteria > Bacteroidota > Bacteroidia > Bacteroidales > DTU049 > GWF2-43-63. The sequence continues at coordinate 2,147 of CAYSCE010000155.1, forward strand.
GTCGGGATAATCAATACAGGTCGGAATCGGCGGCGCATACTTGCGTCCCGTTGGACGGTGCTGGCGCAGCCCTTTGAATGGAACCATTTCCTGCCCGTTGACTTCAGTGGGGACTTTACGTCCTATAGCGTTTACTACGAATTTATCGCACTTTTTCATGACTAAGCGTTTTCGGTTAACATTTGTTCTTTCCAGTCAGCAGCCAGTTTGCCGAGTTTCACAGCCATGTCGATGGTATGAATGGCACGTTTTACCACCGGCGGATCAATCATTTTACTGCCGAGTGAAACAACGCCAAGTCCTTTGGCAGTCGCATCATCAAAAGCCAGTACGATTTTTTTCGCTTTGGTAATTTCAGCTTCTTCGGGGCCATAAGCCTCGTGTATAGGCCTGATCTGGCGCGGATGTATACACCCCATGCCCACAAAACCGAATGACTTAGAAACGCGTATGGTGTTGTTCAGTCCTTCAATATCGTCCACATCGCTGAAAACAGAATCAATGGCCTGAACGCCGGCCGATTTGCAGGCCAGAGTGAGCAGATTGCGCGCCATGAGCGATTCGTGGCCTTCGCGGGTGCGTTGCACGCCCATGTCGGCGGTGAAATCTTCGAGCCCGATGGCCAGTGCCACTACATTGGGTGCAGCCGATGCAATTTCTTTTGCACGCAGCACACCATCGGCACTTTCAATAATCGGCATCAGCCAGATATTACGGTTTTTGTCGGTGGCGATTTCAGCAATCTTTGCATTCACCAGCTGAATCTGTTCGGCGCTTTCGCATTTCGGAACAAGAATGAGATTCACACCATGATTGACGATAAATTTGAGATCGTCGAGACCGCGCGGAATCTGATTGATACGCACCATTTTCTCGGCACCATAGAAATTGATGTTGCGGAGCGCATTGCGCACCATGAAAGCAGCTTCGAATTTCTTGTCGGGAGCTACGGCATCTTCGAGATCGAGGATCAGTCCGTCGGGATGATGAATTCCGGCATTCAGAAACATGGCCGGAGAGTTTCCGGGCAGGTACAGACGCGAAATGCGGTTGCGTTCCTTGTCTGTTTCGTACTGATTTTGCGGAATCACCGGCAGGAGATACTCTTTGTCGGTGTCGATCAGCTGCCGGATGGCTGCTTCGAGGCGTGCAGCCAGCACCGGAGTGACAGCGCCGGAATCCTCGATGGAGATCTGACAGTTTTCAATTCCATAAAAACCGATGACTTCTTTGGTCACACGGATGATATCGTTGCCATACAGCACTTTGACCTTGCTTTTCAGTTCAATCTGAATGCCCCCCTGGTCAGTAATCTGCATCTCAATCCGGCAGTCAGAGCGGACTTTGGGGCCTGAGTTACCGCATGAGACAACCACATTTTTTTTCATATTGAGTAGTATTGAATTGTGGGGTCAAACTTACGAAAATTCCGTTTACAAAGACCGTTGGATTCATCATGAAATATCCGCATTGCAACTCAAAACAAATCGAAAATTATTGCCGAATGTGTACTCTGTTGGGAAATACGCTGAATCTATCCGGATTGAACTCTTCAGCATCTGATGGTGAGTCTTGAATATGAGCATTTTCCAAGCCTGGGTCCATTTTAAACTGAATACGCACAATAAACCACACATGGTAGTTCACTCTCCCTGAAAGAATTCAGCAAAGCATCCATCAAACGCAGCTAAATGAATATGGTAAATAATCATTGAAAACGACAGTTACGAACACAAATATCAATTATTTAACTACAAAACATCGAATTAATATATTTTTAATACATTTGCAATTCAAACTCAATTTACTATGAAAAAAATGCTCTTTGTCTCAATTGCTGTTTGTATGGCTTATTTTGTGTCCGCACAAAGTGAAAAAGCCCCCCAAACAAGCAACAATGCTACTTTGCAACGCCAGTCAAATCTCACTCAGGCAAAAGCCCAATGGGATATGCAAATGTCATTCAATGCTACAGACTCTACTGCAGGGTCAACCGGAATGGCAGCCATAGCCATGGTCAATAATGAAATCTGGACGTCGAAATGGGCCAGCGATACATTGATTCGATTTGATATTGACGGCACAATGATTGAAAAATTTATAATTGCCGGACTCACAGGAACCCGCAGTATCACAAGTGATGGCACCTATCTCTACATTGGAACAAATACAAATACAATATATCGGGTTGATCCGGTGACAAAAACACTGGCTCCTCCGCATATCACAAGTGCTTCGTTAAACACCAGCCGGTTTCTGACATATGATGCAACGCTCAACAGTGGCGCCGGCGGATTCTGGACCGGAAATTTCAATACAGATATTGATGCCCTAAGCATGACAGGAACGGTACTCTCGTCAATCCCGGCGGCAACACACACGCTTACCGGCATGTATGGTGCTGCTGTTGACAACTATTCTGCCGGCGGCCCCTATCTCTGGGTATTCCATCAGTCTGGAACCAACAACAGCCAGGTGTCGGCCATTGCTCTGACAACCGGTTACCCGACGTTGATCACCTATGACATGATTCCACCCCTGCAGACCACGTATGGTGTTACTTCAGGTCTGGCCGGTGGTTGCTTTATTACAAACCAACTTATACCCGGAGAAATTTCGTTTATGGGCATGCTGCAAGGAACACCTGACAATATTGCTTTTGCAATTGAACTCAATCCAGCAGTTATTATTGATGATATTATTGCCGTTTCACTACGGCCACAGCATGGATATACTAAAATCCCGGCATCTCAGGTTTTTCTTGAAAATTTTGAAGCCGGCTTCAGACTCGAAGGAGCAAATGCTCCCGATACAGTTTATGCAGACTTGAACTTTTACTTTGAAGGTAGCTTAACGGGCAGTGATCAGGTTTATTCAACCGGTTTAAGTACCAATGGGAGCGACACTCTCATTGTTGCCTATTATCCTGCAAATGGTATTGGTCACTACATGGTTGAATTGATTCTTTCATCCAGTTCATCTTTCACTGACGGAGATCCACTCAATGATACTCTCAGGTTCAACTTTGAAGTTACAGACTCTGTTTTCGCCCGTGATAATGGCGTTTCAACAGGATCACCATATTTTGTATCAAGCGTAGATTGGGCCTACGCAACTACCATGTATGAATTGTTTCAGCCTGATACTGTCGAAGCCATATGGATTCAGCTTGAAACACCCATTAATGGAGATACAACCTTTGGTGTCATTTATTCGATGTCAGGCGGAATGCCTTCGGCTTTTGTTGCATCAAGCGACACAACAATAATTGACAGTACAATCAATGAGTACCTGCTGACATTCAGCAGCCCGGTTATCCTTGCGGCAGGACAATATGCCTTTGGCTGCTATGAGGGCTCCAACACTCCGATCAATCTAAGTCAGTCAGATAATATTTACACAGCAGGAACGAATTTCTTTTTCCTTGGCTCAACATTAACATGGAGCGGATCATCTATGCAGACAGCCCGCTTCATTCATCCGGTTTTTTTCAGACAGACTATTGATGCAATTGAAGAACCACAAGTCCTGCAATTTAGTGTTTATCCGGTCCCGGCCAATAATGCCATTAATATTACGTTTACTAATCCAACAGATAACATTTCATTGCTCCAGATTATTGATCAGACCGGACGGGTCATCAGATCAATTCAGGTTTTGCCTAATAGTCTTCAACAGCAAATTGATATCAGCACCATCGCTTCGGGAATCTATTACGTGAACTGGATTAATCATTCCGTATCTGAGACGACTCCGATAGTAATTGAATAAATTGAAAAAACGCCTTCGGGCGTTTTTTTTTACAAGCTTTTTTTTGAATCTTCGTGGAAAACCTGCTAACAGGTTATTAATTCTTGTATAAAGTGTCGCTTCCCAAAAACAAAGTTTGCAGTAATCTTATTGATCCGTTATTCAGAGTATAATTCATGACAATAGCCCCGCATGAGACAACCACATTTTTTTCATATTGAGTAGTATTGAATTGTAGGTCAAACTTACGAAAACTTGCGGATTATGCTGAGACGGGTAATTTTAACCTTCGAAGAGTTTTGAACTCCCGAAGGTTTTTAATCATTGCCGGAATTATAATATGCAATTTCTGAATATCCAAAAATTACAGAATCATCCAGAACAGCAACCAAACAAGTAAAACAGAGAACAGAATCCAGCTGCCTATCACCAGACAGCCGCTGCCTGATTCCGAAATCCAGCGGATCAATGCTACAGCAATCATAAACGCAGCAATAAATATCAGCACGCCCCACAACCACCAGATATTGGTATCGCGGGCAGCCATTTTACCATCGCTGCGATTGTAGTCTGATGCATGTGCATATTTTGTTGCAAGGCGCATGGATTCTTCTTTTGCAACCTTTGTAATGGTTGTGAAAACGGAATTTTTATGGACAACTTTTTCAAGAGCGGCATCGGTAATCAACGCTGTATCAGACATTGATTTTTGTACAAACAAAGTCTCGCGCTGAGATTTAATCAGCTCATCCGAAATATGATTGCAAATGGTATCGGTCTCGGCTTTGGCATTGGAAGTAACTTTATTCAGATAATGGAACCTTTGCTTCATCAGGCTGGCAGAGCAGCCGGACAGAATCAAAGCGCTCAGCATGATAATTGGGAAATACCTGACCGGTGAAAATTTTCGCATAACAGAAATTGTTTTATCAAAAATACAATTACCATTTGAAATAACAGCAATACCTGAATTTCTATTTGTCTCACTTCAACAAGTTGCCATTGCCGGGCCGCAACCATTGCTCCCACCCAAAACAACTATGCCATACAAGCCATTTTTGACATATCTATTCTGCGTTATATCTTAATAATTCCGCTCTATATCATTTTTAATTATTAATTTTGTAAACTAAAAACTGAATTTTCCTTCGACTCTACGAAGTAGTGCGACTTAAATTCATCAAACACTTCCTTAAATTAACTTTTTGCTATGAAAACAAAACTTTTTTCTCTTGCGGTACTGCTCATTTTTACTGCACTTCATTCATTCGGACAGAATACCAGTGGGAATGGCCGTGCTTCAGGTTTTAATCCGGTCATCAATAATTCTGGCAACGGGTTTCAACTGACAGCGCCTGCACAGGCATTTACTACTGACAAGGATGATCCTGCTGCAAAGGATATTATGAACAATGACGATGTTATCATCACAGGAAGCCTGGGAGTTGGCTTTGATTGTGTTGATGGTGAAGCGTTTGGTTTTAACACCGTGTTACTGAAAGAAAACAACCTGAGGATTAAATTTGATGAT
>CAYSCE010000156.1:0-7425 GCA_964429475.1 uncultured Bacteroidaceae bacterium
GCTACTCGTTCCTGTATCAGGAGTTGCATTACCGCCCATAACTGAAGCAGACTGAGGATTTTAAAGCATGCTGAATTACCTGTAGTCAGTTATGATCTTCAACATGGTTGTACATGTAAAATCCGGAATCAATTCATATCTATTGAAAAGCAAAATATTATTGCTTAAACGCAATTTTTAAGTGATATAATATTATATTTGTCGCGACATTAGATTTGTTAACAAACATAAAAACACCTATGCCATTCTACAAATCAATCAACCCCGCGACAACAGAAGGAAAAAGAACCATTGAAGGGTTAATCCGTTTGCGCGAAAAACTGAACGTCGAAATTCCCGTAAGTCGTACTGATGGAAATCTGTTGGTGTGCAGCTGGAATATCCGCGAATTCGGCGGAACAAAATATGGTGGACGCGAAGATGAGCCCTTATTTTATATTGCCGAAATTATTTCCCGCTTCGATCTGGTGGCTGTGCAGGAAGTGCGCGACGATCTGGATGCACTTGATAAATTAATGAACAAACTCGGCAGCTGGTGGAAATATCTGGTGTCCGATGTAACCCAGGGAAAGCAGGGAAACAGCGAGCGGCTGGCCTTTTTGTACGATTCGCGCAAAGTATCGTTTGGTGGCTTGATTGGCGAAATTCAGCCCGCCATGACCAAAACCGAAGACGGTAAGCTGAATGCCGATTTTGCATTTGCCCGTTCACCACTGATGGCCGGATTCAGAGCCGGATGGTATAAGTTTTCGATTTGCACCGACCATTTTTATTATGGCGAATCGAAACCCGATGATGTGCAGCGCGTTGAAGAATCGAAACGAATTACAGACCTGCTGAAAAAGCGCGCCAAAAGCAAGGATCGGTGGGCAAGTAATATTATTCTGCTGGGTGATTTTAATATTTTTTCGCTCAACGATGAGACCTTTAAAGTGATTGAAGAAGCCAAATTCACCATACCTGAAGCTTTGCGCGGAAAATATACCAATGCCGGAAAAGACAAACCTTTTGATCAGATTGCATTTCTCGAAGAAGGCAATGTGGATAAAATTGTAGTCAGCAATGCCGGTGTGTTTGATTTCTACAGCGCTGTTTACCGCGAAGAAATTGATATGGGCTGCTATCAGATTGAAGATCCGAAAGACTTCAGACAGTACCGCACCTACAAAATGTCCGATCATCTGCCCCTGTGGGTTGAGTTGGAAACCAATTTCGGAACGGGCTATCTGCAGAGCAAGCTGGAGCAAAAATAAACGTCAGATCTACTCCATTCATCCTTGAAAAAAGTAACGCCAGGTTTAAAAACTTAGCATTACATTCTTATTCACTTTGCTTCGGAAAGTTGTTTTCCATATGTTTCTTTGTGTCTTTTGCAATACCACGAACAATTTTGTTGAGCGTATTGCATTTGGAGCACTTCAGAAAATTGACACCTTCTTTAAGCTTTGATGCATCGAAACGAAGAGCTGCATTACATTTTCCGCAACGAATCTGTGTTATCATAATTTCTGTTTTTAAAAACTAATTAACCACCAATACCTGAGTCATCATCGCCATAAGGAGTGGCATCATCGGCATCACTTAAACCGTCTCCGTCGTAGTCGGATAAATACGGGTCGTACTGATCTTCGAATTCACCATAATAGCCATCGTCATCCGAAGCGGTTGTACGGCCAACAGCATCCCAGTAAGCAGTTTTATCCTCTTCATCCATGGCATTCCATTCGTTTTCGTAATAAGTTCCATAGGGTTTACCATGCCAGTAGAAAATTCCACCGGCACCCACCTCTTCGCGTGCTGATGCGAAAGCTTCGCTGAAATTCATATCTTCGGTAACGCCATGCGCAACATCGAGTGTATAACCGGGTTCCGGAACATGTGTTGTATAAGAACCAGCGTCATCATCCGATGTGGTGCGGGCTACAGCATCCCAGTAATCGGCTTTGTCTTCATCGCTCATGGCAGCCCATTCGTTTTCGTAATAGGTTCCATAAGCTTTTCCATGCCAGTAGAAAATACCGCCGGCACCCACTTCGGAACGCGCAGCAGCAAATGCATCGGCAAAACTCATGTCATCAGTTACATTGTCCGCAATGTCGAGAACTTCGTTATCGCCGATTGGCTCTGGTGTCACAGTTGCGTTGTCCGAATCCTCACTACCTGTAGTAGTCTTGTATACGGCATCCCAGTAATCGGCTTTATCATCCTCGGACATAGAATTCCATTCACTTTCATAATAAGTTCCATAGGGCTTGCCATGCCAATAGAAGATACCACCGGCACCCACTTCGTTACGTGCAGCAGCAAATGCTTCGGCAAAACTCATGTTGTCATTTACATTGCCGGCAATATCAAGAACTTCGTATGCTTCAGGTGTGTAAATACTACCTGATTCAGTTGTTGAGGCAGCATCATTCACCAGTTCAATCTCTGTATCGTAGATTCCGTCCTGGTTTTCATCCACAATAATGGAATCAACTTTTCCGTCATAATCCTGATCGGCATAGGCATCGGGCAGGCCCGGGCTATCGGCAACGGGTTGTGGTGCGGGCGGCGGAGTTTCATTTCCGTAAATCGGATCAACCGTTAGTGTTGAATCAAAGACACCGTCTTCGTTGGTGTCAACAAGCACTGCGTTGACATAGCCGTTTTCGTCGCCGACTTTAATCAATTCCGGATCAGAAATTATTTCATCGTTCTGTTGTTCATCATCCGAAGCCTGGCTAAAGAACATGCTTTTGAGAGAATCATCCTGATCACCGGAAGTTTCGGAACCGGTATCCGATTTATGTAAAGCGTTGATAGAAGCGGCTCCTACAACTTCTGCATCGACAACTTCATCATTATCGGTCAGAATCTGCGAAACATATAAACCGCCAGCTCCGGCAGCAGCACCGCCAACTCCGGCCAGAATGGCAGCAGTTGCAGCTCTTTTCTTGTCAATGGTTTTCGGACGAACCTGATTACCGGTCAGATCAATTTGCGCCGGGCGTTCTCCATTCGGAAACTGATTGTTGTCAAAAGGATTATTGCTCATATTTTTTGATTTTTATTAGTCACTCCAGATTGCATTGCATTTCGGACAGGTATGACCCAATGCCCAAAGCTCCCATTCTTTCTCACCAAGCTGCATTCGGCATTTCGGATTGGGACAAACATAATTTTTGAAAAGTTCAATTTTCAATGCTTTCAGTTCCTGCTCTTTTTTGGGATTATTACCGGCTATCATGGAAACGCCCATGGTGAGCCCCATAACAACAGGAGAAATGATGTAGCGCAGCATAGAATTGCTGTCGTCGGCCAATGAAATGATCAGAAACGATAAAAGACCAAGCGCAACACTGATGACAATTCTGATCATCACCATTTTCATGTTGTATTTTTTATTGATCTGCTGCCGGTAATCCGTATAGCGCTGAAATACAAACCGCAACTGGCCGAATTCCACCCGAAAGTCCATTGGATTTTTTTGTTCCTGTACTTGCTGATTTCCGCCTGAAAAGCCAGCTGCAGAGGATACTGGCTGTTGAAGTCCGAAAAGTTTTCCTAAAGAAATTTCAATATTCCCCAAAAAAACCTTGTCCTGCAATGACACCTGCGCACTACGGATGCGGTTGCCATTTACATAAGTACCATTGGTTGATCCTACATCGACAATAGAAAAAACACCAGGTCCGTTCATGGTCACCTCGGCATGATGTCCACTAACAACCGGCTGATTGATCACTACGTCATTATCACCTGCTCTTCCGATTCTGATCGTATTCTGCATTCTTTACAATTTTGAGAAACAAGACACTAAGATAAGCAATTCCCTGCTGATCGCATTACTTTATTTTCTTTTTCAATTCTTTTGCCTGCGAAACAAAGTTGTCCATCTTCAAACCTTTCGATTTTGGCTTGAAATCAATGATGCTATCAAGCCGGGCTTTGTAGTACTTAAGACCGGAACCTTTCTTTGGCAGTGAATCAGTTTCAACAGCATCAAGTAAGCTGCACAATTTCCGAAGATCATTAACCTGTAATGCCAGATTTCGCGCAGTGCTGGCCGGAATTATTGTATCTCGCAGCAACTCCTGTGCAACATCCAGACTATCACTGGTCAGACTGTCTTCGGTATGGGAAATAATTTTTTCGATACGGGCCACCAAATCGGCAGCTGCCGGGCCTTTGGATTTTACAGCTGCAACTCTTGCCGGCTTAGCCTGATTGGCGCTGTCGGCCGGTTTGCGCAAACCAAAATACCAGATGGCAAACAGAACCCCAAGAAGTACAACTACCAGCAGAATTTTTCCACCGGCGCCCATATCCTGTAACGAAAATTTTTTCTGAGGATTATTCAGTTGAACCGGCTTTTCATCAATCAGTTGTGCATCGACCAGAACTGCTTCATTTGAAATTTTTTCTCCGGTATACAACATTTCATTCGCAGAACCAATCACGCTTTCAATTTTAATGAGATAGCATGAATAATTATCGCGGGAATTCACCTGACAAATCTCTGCGATTTTGTCAATTACATTTTCATGACTGTTTTCAGAGATCAATCTCTCAAGCGCAGTGCTGGAAATACTTTCGGTAATACCATCAGAACAGAGAAAAAACTGATCACCGGCTTTGACATCCGTAATATGAATAATCTCAGGCCTGACTGTTTTTGCCAGATGACCTTGCATTGCGCGGGTAATCACATTTTTTTTCGGATGAACGGCAGCCTCATCTTCGGTGATCAATCCGTTTCGCACCAACTCGCCAACAAAAGAATGATCGGCCGTGCGAAAAATAATTTTTCCGTCGCGCAGCTGATAAACACGGCTGTCGCCGCACCACATCACCGTTGCACCGCTTTCGTTGAGCGACAGTAAAGTGAGTGTTGTTGCCATGCCACCCGCATCGGGATGTTCGGTGATGTAGCCATCGATGGATGACTGTGCATGACTGAATGCATCCAGAAAAAATTGTTCAGTAAGCGGCGAAGGTGTATTCCCCGAAACAAAGGCTGCCAAATCATTACAAACCAAGGAGCTTGCAATTTCTCCCTTTTCAATTCCGCCAACTCCATCACAAACCAGAAAAAGACGATCACCGGACGTTGCGGAATTTTTTTGTGGAAAAACCGAATCTTCGTTGTTTTCACGTTGTCCGGTCTCGTTTAGCGACAATGGCAGATCAATACTGAATTTCATAATCCGGGATTATAGAATTATTGTTTTTGAATAATCGGTCTGGCGCACTTTCTTTTCGGCCTGTGCGCGGTCGCCGGATGACTCACCTGTTTTCAGAACTATTTTTGTACGTCCGGCCTGAATGGTGTCTCCGTCTTTGATATACCATTGATCGGTTTCGCCAAGCCTCTTGTTTTTATCAGCATTCAGAAATGTACCGTTAGCGCTGTTGTTGTCCGAAAGAATATAATCGAAATGCCCTTTGGGTGCGGGAACAACTTCAAGAGTGAAATGACAACGGCTCATAAATGTATCGTTGGTTTCAATCATAATGTCTGAAGGCTTTTGCTGAGAGACACGGCCAACAGTATTTTTGCCGGGCTTAAGTTCAAACGACTGCTCGGGTGCATTTTCATCATGAACAACCAGCCAGCCGGGGACAATAGGTTGTGGCACCTGCATGGGCTTTGGCTGAGGTATTACCTGAGCTGATTGTTTTGGTTCGTCATGCTTTACAGGCGTTTCGACATTGGTAATACTGACCTGATTCATCTGGCCGCAACGGGCACATTTAAACCTGATCGGTTTTCCTTCGGCTTCGGGTGGTAAATCGAGCTTTAGCTTTGCTTTACAGTTTCCGCAAACAACAATCATAATTATTCCCGTTTATTCACCAAAATCAGTATTTGTTTCGTACAATAAGCTATGCCAGTAATCCGCCTCGGTATCATCGACATAACCATACACCTGACCATTTTCGTACATTTTGAATAGATAGACAATGGCATCTTCATCGCCATCACTGGCGGCCTGGGTCAATTTTTCAAAAGCCATACTGTAATTGCCTTCGTAAGCAAGGTAAAAAATTCCAAGGTTCCTCACAGCAGGCGTATAGCCATTTCCTGCGGCTTTTTTAAAATACTCCTTAGCATTCTCATAATCACCTGAACTATAAAAGTCTTCTCCAGCCTTATTAATGTCATAGTCCGACATGCCCTCAAAGGAATCACCGGTGCTATTTGTGTCTTCATCCTCATTATCCGAGGAACTGCTGCTTGAATATTCAGAAGCAGCTTTCTTTGTCAAATTCCCCGCCACCCAATAAACAGTAAAGAAAATACCACCCAGAGCAATAATACCAAGCAGTATCCAGACAAATACAGGCATTCCTCGTTTCTGAGCATTTCGATACGCCATGGGCGGAACAGGAGTAGCAGCATTATACTGGCGCTGCTGCTGATACTGTTGCTGTTGATACTGTTGCTGTTGATACTGTTGTTGTTGATACTGTTGTTGTTGATAAGGTTGTTGATGCTGGTTTGGTGGGGTTTGCTGATAATAGGGTTGTGCAGGAGCCTGGGTCTGAGGTTGCACTGGTCGTTGTACTGGTGGTGGCACCTGTAATGGTGTTTCAATTCTGGTTTTTTCTTCCTGAAAAACCGTCGGAGCCTTGTTTTCGCTTACAAATGCAGCAACCGGTTTCCCGCATGTGGTACAAAACTTTGCTCCCTGAGCAAGAACAGCTCCACAGGAACAGGTGTCAGAGACATCCTTGTTCAGCATCACAAGCAGATCAGATGCACTTTGCACCCTGCATGTATTGTTTACTTCGAGACAACGTTTGCTGATCATTCTGAAAGGCTGTGGCAATGTTTCAATGTCATCGGGAATTTTGCCTGCAACAATTTTTTTCGAAAGGTCTGCCCTGAAGGATTCTGTTTCTTTCGGATAATCCGATTCAAAAGGAATTTTCCCGGTGAACAGAAAATAGGTAATTATGCCAATTGGCCACAGATCGGTGTTTGGTAGTGTTGGTTTACCCAGAATCTGTTCGGGCGATGCATACAATAATGAAACAATTCCTGCCGAAGTATTTGATATTTCGCCTTCGCCTTTGAAAACTTTTCCAAGTCCGAAATCGGTAATTTTCGGGCGCCATTTGCCCTGCACTTTTTGCATCAGGATGTTACCCGGCTTAAGGTCGCGGTGTATCATTCCTGAGTCGTGCAAAAACTGTAATCCCTGCAATACTCCTTCAAGTATTTCTTTCTTTTCGGAAACGGTCAGTTGATAATGGCTGATGACTTTACGCAGATCGCCATCCGGGTAATACTGCATGACAGCATATTCCATCAGTCCTACACCTGGTACTTCAAATTCGTACACGGCTTCGTAAAAGGCGATATTGGGATGCCGGGCCAGTTTCGAAGCAATTTCAAATTCCCTTTTGAGTGTGTATTTATGATTTTGTACCTGACAG
>CAYSCE010000157.1:0-7381 GCA_964429475.1 uncultured Bacteroidaceae bacterium
TGAAACAAGTTCAGGATGACACCATGCGTGGCTTATTAGTTGAATTATCTAATGATCAATTACATTTTCAGATCGTAAGAACTAAACTATATTTTTTTCTCAAATACGTATTTCAGAAATGTCGGTTTGAATTCAAGCATCACAAATGCCCAATGCGCCAGACCTGCATCGGTGCGGCCCTGAATGAGTTCAAGTGTTGAACTTCCTGCGAGTACCGAATAACCTGCCGTCACAGTGAAATCCTTTGTTACAGCCCTTTTCCATGATAAATCAATTTCATGAGCCAGGAAAGCATCGGTATTGATACCGCCGGCCAGCGTTGTTTGCTGAGTAGCAAAGTAATGATAATCCAACGCAAATGCGTCTGTTTTTGATGGCTTCCAGGTGAGTTTCAGATACAGATCCATCAATCCGGCACCACCGGTATGAGTGGCAAAACTGGTGAAGTAATCCATCGATCCGGCAAATGTATGGTTCGACGCATATTGCGGAATGAACTGATTGTATTCGTCGCTGTTGACGTCATCGCCACTCAGTATTTCGCCGCCCAATAAAACCGATGCTTTCTGTATTTTATATTTCGCTTCAAAACTGGCATACCATGCAGCAATGCTTCTGCCGGCCACATTATGTCCCAGCTGATAATAGCCTGTTCCATACAATGAAAATTTGTTACCTGAATAAGTCAATTCAATACCTTGTGTACTTCGCACGTAGAGCGCCTTTCCGTTCAGATCCTGAAAGCCGTCGGCGAAGCCCATGACCGCAATTTTCAAACTGTCCAGTGTATGCTCATATCTGAGTACCGACAACGTTTTATAATTGTCCTTGATTTCAGCCGCGTTGTTCAGATAATCGGTACCAAATGTGTTTTCAGCTTTCTGATTAAAAGCCTGTGCAAAAATCAGTTTTTTATTTATTTTTTTCCATTCAATCTTAGCAGCATCGTGTGCCTGCGCGGTCTGCGACCAGTTGTTTTCGCTGAACATACGTTGATTGCCAAAAGAAAGTTTTTGCCTTCCAAATTGAACACTCATGTTTTTGCAAAGATTCGTTTTGACCCAGCCCTCAAAAATTCCAATGGTCGATTTACTGCTTTTCAGCAGCTGGTCGCCCCAGATGCGGCCTTCCTGCAGCGTCAGCTGTGCTTCATAAAATTCCGATTCGTAATGAAGACCAATTCTGTTTCGTTGCGAAACAAAAAATGCAGCATCGGTAGTGCTGTCAGGGAGTTGTTTGTATCCATTACGGAACTCAGGCCTGAAGCGGAATTCACCACTTAATTCAAATTTCTGAGCCATGGAGAAAAGACTCATGCCTGCAAAAAAAACAAAGAAAATTACTCTGTTCATATGTGTTGATTTTTGTTTTCGGTTATTTAATGGTGCTTTGCGTGCTCTGTCCCCGTGCCCGGCGTAGTCTGAATAGGTATTTTTGTGGGGCGTAGTCTGGAGACTACGCCCAGAAAATATTTGTTTTCAGACTACGCCGAACATCGCTTCAAAGGAACCAACTATAGTCATTTTTGGAGTAAACGTTGATACCACAAAATATCCGCCGCGGCGGATAGCTACTCACGACTGGCTACACCGACGCTTCGGTCGGCGCTTTCAGCTGACAACTGACTACTAATAAAAAACTCCTTCGAGATATTTTTTTGTCATTTCGTTTTGAGGATTTGAAAAAAATGTTTGTGCATCGCCGCTTTCAATCATCTCGCCCAGATACATAAACACAACGTAATCGGCTATACGTCTGGCCTGACGAAGAATGTGGCTGACCAGAATAATGGTATACTGATCTTTCAACTGCATAAAAGATTGTTCGATGGCCTGCGTAGAAATGGGATCCAGCGCCGATGTCGGTTCATCTGCCAAAATAACTTCAGGATCAACAGCCAGACCACGGGCCAGACACAAGCGCTGCTGCTGTCCGATGGAAAGCGTGTTGGGCGAATGATGTAAACGGTCTTTGATTTCATCCCACAGGCAAGCGAGTTTCAGATAATGCTCGACCTGATCGCGGACATCGGATTTACGCGTCGTTCCTTTTAAACGAACCGCATAGGCCACATTTTCGAAAATGCTGAGTGGCAGCGGATACGGGCGCTGCGACAACAATCCCATACGCTGACGCATAGCAGAAATGCCATAACCACGCAGATTCAAAATATTTTCGTTTCGGAAACGGATTTCGCCCGACACTTTTAATCCGCTCACATCGGTCAAACGATTGAGTGAACGAAGCAAAGTTGTTTTTCCGCAACCGCTCGGGCCCATAATTACGGTAATGGTGCCACGCGGAATTTTTACCGAAATATCATTCAGCAGTTTTCGCTTTCCGGCAAAAACATCGAGATGATTGATTTCTATGATAGACGGTGCGTCAGTCATGACTTAATGATGTTTGTAATACATACGTGAAAAGAATCGTGCACCCAGACTGATGATGAGAATGATGATGGTCAGAATGAGCGCCGAAGCGTAAGCCCGGCCCTGCACTTCGGGTACAGGAGAACCAAGCTGGAAGAAAATGGCAAGCGGCAAAGTTGCAACAGGTTGATCCAACGATGTAGGAATAAAATCGGTAAATCCGGTTGTCATAAGCACTACAGCTGCGTCGCCAATGGCGCGGCCAAACGAAAGCAACACAGCAGTTACAATACCCGGTGCCGCTTTGCGCATGAAGAAACGAAAAGCTGTTTCCGTTTTTGTACAACCCATGCTGTAGGCGGCTTCGCGAATACCATTCGGCACGGTCTGCAACACTTCATCCATAGCGCGGATCATGATAGGCGCAATAAACAAACCTACCGCAATGATACCTGCCTGCAACGAAGTCCTGATCTGAAATGCAATCATCAATGTAAATCCGAATGCGCCATATACAATCGATGGAATGCCCCACAGCACATCGAGGAAAAAGCGGAAAGCTTCAACCATACGGCGGCGGCGACGCATAAAAACATTCATGTACAAAGCCACCGGAACGCTGATCAGGAGCGCCAGAGCAGTCGCACCAAGGGCAAGATACAAAGATCCGACAATAGCATTCAGTACACCGCCTTCCTTGCCGAAATAATATCCACCTTGTGGCAACGATGACACCATATCCCAGTTCAGATACGGAAGTCCTTTGGCAATAATGGTGTACAGGATGGTGCCCAAAGCGCCGACAATCACCAGCGTTGAAAAAATCATGGCCGCCCTGAAAAATCCTTCTTCAATTCTTTTAAAGTTCATGGCCGTCTGATTGAATGGTGAATCTACGTATCACAAGTCGCATAAGAATATTGAAAACAACGGTGATGACCAGCAACAGTAAAGCTGCGAGCATCAATGCACTGTCGTATTTCGGAATGCTCATCATTTCGCCATAGTTGTTTGCAATCAGCGCAGGGAGCGGATATCCGGAACTTACAATTGATTCCGGAATCATGAAGGTGCTTCCAACTACCATCATCACAGCAATGGTTTCTCCAACAGCACGCGCCCAGCCAAGGCCTATGGCCGATATAATGCCGGGTCCGGTTCTGCGGAGAACCGATACTTTCACCATTTCCCAACGTGTGGTTCCCATCGATAAAGCTGCATCGCGCAATTCATTCGGAATGGCCGAAAATAATTCCAGCAGAATATTCAGAATGAAAGGAATGATCATGATGGCCAACACCAGACTACCGGCCAGAATGGAATACCCTGTACTTTCGAGACCCATGGCCGGAGCTACCGATTCGCGCACCCAGGGCACAATAAATAAGATGCCCCAAACTCCATAAATGACCGAAGGAATTCCAGCCAGAATGTCGATGACAGGCTGCATGAAGGATAGAATGCGGCGATGCGCATATTCCGATAAATATACAGCTGACAATACACACAGCGGAGCCGATATGATAATGGCGCCCAGTGAGACATACAGCGAGCTCAGAATAAACGGACGAAATCCA
Source organism: uncultured Bacteroidaceae bacterium (assembly GCA_964429475.1). Lineage (GTDB taxonomy): Bacteria > Bacteroidota > Bacteroidia > Bacteroidales > DTU049 > GWF2-43-63. The sequence goes on from CAYSCE010000157.1 coordinate 3,950, forward strand.
AATGCATCGGACGACGGCTTCCATTCAGTGCCGGAAAGAACGTTTAAAAATCCATTGTCTTTCAGCAACGGATAAGCCTTGTCCCACAACACCCATATCATAACAAGCGGCACGGCAATGATGATGAATTTGGATATCATCATCCAGCCGCTGCCCGCTACATTACCAATACGGCGAAAAGAATTCATCTACAGTTTTTTTAATTCTTCCTGAATGCGAGCATCGGGAAGTTTGACATAACCACTTTCTTCAACAAACGCCTGACCGTCGGTGAGAACATATTTCAGAAAATCAAGAACAATCTCATTGGTCGGTTTTCCTTTGCTGATAAAATACAATTCGCGTGCAGGTGGTTCCGGGAATTTCCCTTCGCGAATCGATTTGGTGATCAGCTTCATATCGCTGTATAAATCTTCTTCTTTGTCAATGCTTCCGTTACCATTTATATCTATAGGTATAATGGCAATGCCTTTTTGTGTTTTTCCGGTTTTATAATCATACGCATAGTTGAGATTATTAAAACCAACACCGTTTACATCTTTAATAACGGCTTCAGCAATACCGGGATCCGAATTTACTCCGATTCCTTTCAGGTCTTCCTGTTTTCCACCCATATATTTGGCCCACATTTCGGCAGCACCACATGCATCGCCACGGGTATACAAATTTATTTTTCCGCCATTCTCCAAACCAAGATCACTCCAGTCGGTTATCTCTTGCGTGATATATATTTTTTTGAATTCTTCCTGGGTTAAACCGCGCTTCTGCAATTCAGGATAAGCTGGATTGGACGCATTTATTGTTGGTAAAACAACATCTTTGGCAACAGCAATTTTCCAGGCGCCCTTGCCCTCTTCTTCTTTTGTTACAGCGCGCGAAAACATAGCCAGATCAACCATGCCGTTCAACACATCGGTCATACCGGCGCCGGCACCTTTGGCCGAAATCATAATCTGCACATCCGGATTCACCTTCTTATATTCATCGCTCCATTTCTGGGTCATCGGATACAATGCAAAAGCACCCGAAATGCTTATCTGACCTTGTTTTTTTCCGCCACAGCCAGCCATCAGAATGGCAGCCAAAATGATTAATAGTGATTTTTTCATGCTGATTTTTTTTACAAATATAAATACTTTTTCTATCTGTTTAGTAGTTAATGATATTTTTCATGTTTTCACTATTTATTTAATAGTTGAAAATGCATCACAACGACCACGCATTGAAGGGACGGTCACTGAGCATGTCGAAGTGCAGAATCGACCATGCGTGACTCATCATCCACCGCAGACCCTGATCTGCAAAAGATGGAATTGCATCGAAACCTTCGCTGCATATCCACTTTTTTGTCCACTGATTACACGGATTTCACTGTTTCAATACTATCAGCAATTCTTTGGATTATGAACGGATGAAATAGCTTCAGCCTGCGACTGAAGCCATTTCCACGGATACGCACACTAATCCGGTCAATGATTATTACGCAGTAATAATTATTGACAACAGTGCAATCGAGAAAGACTCGCTGAAGATTTGAATTTATTCCGTGTAATCCGCGTAATCCGTGGACCATGTATTTTTATCTTCGCCTGTGGTAAAGTCCTATTCAGAGTAAACAACAATTTCTCAATGCAGTCATGAACATGAAGAACTTCAGGGTGACACGGTGGATGATGGTCAAGTTTCTTTGGGCAACTTCGTGCAAAACTTTGTGCTACTTTGTGCAACTTCAATTCGCTGTCATTTATGTGTTTTCCAGAATACCACCAGTATTAATCAAACAGATTTCACTGTAAACAATTACCTTTGCAAAAAAGCCGTTTTGAAAATTCTTGTTGTCAGCAATTATAGTGGAATCAGCTCATCGCGACCCGAAGCAGAGCTGATGCTGGGACTTGTACGCAAGGGTGTCAGCATTACCATTATGACACCCGGCACCGCCGAATATGTGCCGGCTTTCGAACAGGCAGGAATCCGCGTCATTGATTTTCAACCGCGTAAAAAATTCGACCGGAACGAAATCAGTTTTATGCGCCAGGAGCTGATTGACGGCGACTACGATGTAGTACATCTTTTCAATGGCAAGGCCATTATCAACGGGCTGAAAGCCGCAAAGGGCCTCAGAACCAAAGTGGTATTGTATCGCGGATATTGCGGTCATATTCATTGGTGGGATCCGACCGCCTATTTCAAATTTCTGCATCCGCGCGCCGATGCTATCTGGTGCATTGCGCCTGCAGTGGCCGATCTGATTAACCGCAATATTTTATTCGGACGAAAAAAAGCTTTTTGTATTGCCAAAGGTCACGACCCGCACTGGTACGAAAATATTGAAGCAACTCCGCTGCATGAATTCAATCTGCCGCCCGATGCCTTTGTGGTCTCTATGGTAGCCAACGCGCGGCGCATGAAAGGAATCAAATATCTGATCCGTTCAACTTTTTATATTGATTCAGCTTTACCTGTATACATATTATTAATCGGCCGCGGCCTCGATTCGCCCGACATTAAAAAACTGGTTGAAAAAAGTCCGCTGCGCAACCGCATTATTTTCACCGGCTATCGGCCCGATGCCAACGGTCTGGTGAAAAATTCGGATGTATTTGTACTCAGTTCCATTTTTGGCGAAGCCATTTGCAAATCGGTCATTGAAGCCATGAGTCTGGGTGTGGCACCCGTGATTACCGACATTCCGGGTAACCGCGGGCTGGTCGAAAATTTCGAAAGCGGACTGGTGATTCCGCGCAAGGATCCCGAAGCCATTGCCCGCTCTGTTGAACGGCTTTACCGCGCACCCGACGAACGTATAAACATGGCCGTGGCCGCTCAGGAGCGCATCAAAAGCCATTATCACATTCAGGATACAATTGAAAAAATGTTTGCGTTTTATCAGAAGCTTACGGAAACCGGCGTGGTAAAATAATTTCAGCAATGAAGTAATCGCGTCATTACCGCACTGAGCCTATCTTCTATCACATTGGATTTTGTCCCTGTCACATTAAATCAGCTCCTGTCATCCTGAGTTTCGCTACTATATCACTTATTTGCGGAATAGCTTGCGAAGTATCCCCGCCTGCTGCGCAGCGGGCAGGGAAGGAGACAGGAGAACCGGTCCCGGCGCCGCGCCGCTGTCATGCTGAATTTTGCTCCTGTCACATTGAGCGGTTCCGATGGCTATCGGAACGAAATGTCGACAGTAGAATAAGCCCCGGCGGCGCCGCGCCGCGCCGCGTCTTTACACCACGAAGCTCTCAGACTTGTCTGTGCGCCGCTGTTCATACTTCGACTCCGCTCAGCATGACAGCAAGCTCTCGCTCTGCGATGAAGAGAGGTCGTGTGGCAGGCTTGCGGCGCTGCCAAACAGAAAAATTTCAAAAACAAAAAGAAAAAAATAGTTTCAGCTATTTCCCAATCCGGCTGTTGAATGAAAAT
>CAYSCE010000158.1:0-7352 GCA_964429475.1 uncultured Bacteroidaceae bacterium
CGGACGTTCGTACTGTTTGATTTCCGGTTCCGGATTGCTGTAGGCGCCCTGTTCCATCTGGCTGTTGCTGTTGTCGAGCTGGATGGTGATTTTTTCAGGAACTTTTTCCATCACAGGTGCCTGATAAACATGGGTGGCGACTTCCTGTTCAACAGGTTTTACCACCACTTTCATTTCCGGTTCAGGATTGGAGAACTGATATTCTTCTTTTTTCTCCTGCTGTAAAGTGATGACGGTGGCTTCGTTTGACGGGATGTTGCCGCGTTTGGTTTTTCCGAAATTGGTAGCCACAACAGTCACTGAAATGCTGTTGCCCAGTGCCAGGTCGGTGCCGTTACCCCAGATGATTTCGGCGGTTGAGCCGGCAGCATTCTGAATATAATCGGAAATGTCGCTGACTTCGTCCATCGAGATTTCATCTTCGCCACTGGCGATGTAGAGGAGAATGTTGTTGGCGCCGTAAATTTCGTTATCGTTGAGCAGCGGCGAGTTGAGAGCCATTTCAACGGCTTTCTGTGCGCGGTCTTCACCTTCGGCAATACCGGTACCCATGATGGCAACGCCACTGTTTTTCATGACGGTTTTTACGTCTTCGAAATCAACATTCATGTAGCCGGTAACGGTGATAAGTTCCGAAATACCTTTGGCTGCAATGGTGAGAATATCATCGGCTTTATTGAAAGCTTCGCTGAGTTTGAGATTTCCGTAATGTTCGCGGACCTTGTCGTTATTGATGATGATGAGGCTGTCAACATATTTGCGCATTTCATCAATTCCCTGAGAAGCCTGGTTTTTACGGCGAGTGCCTTCGAAACCGAAAGGTGTAGTCACAATACCAACGGTAAGAATATCCAGTTCTTTGGCCACCTGCGCAATAACAGGCGCTGCACCGGTTCCGGTTCCGCCACCCATGCCGGCTGTAATGAAAATCATTTTGGTGCCTTTGGTAAGGATTTCGCGGATATCGTCGGCATTTTCGAGGGCGGCATTGCGGCCAATCTCTGGTGAATTGCCGGCTCCACGGCCTTCGGTAAGACCGGCACCTATCTGAATACGGCTTGGAACGGGGCTTGTGCCAAGTGCCTGAAGATCGGTGTTGCACACAACGAACTCCACACCTGAGATTCCCTGTTTATACATATGGTTAACAGCATTGCTGCCGCCACCTCCCACACCAAATACCTTTATAATTGGTGGCAGAGTCTGGCCATCCTCGAATTGTATCTGAATACGGCTATCAAGTTCGGGCATAATTCTTCCTTATTTAGTGAGTAAAATTACTTTAGTTTGTCTTATTATCCGAGAGCTGCCTGAAAAACTTTTCAACAGGCATTTGACGGATATTGTTAATTACTTAGCTGATGTTCTCATCAAAAAAGTTCATTCCCTTACTGAACATTTTTTTGATAAAGCCACCACGCTCTTTGCGGCCCTGATTCGGAATGGCTTTTTTGGAATTCTGCTGCGAGGAAGGCGAATTTTCAATACCGTTCAGCACCAGACCAATGCAGGTGGCATACATGGGTAATAACAATTCTTTATCAACATTGGCCGACAGATGTTCGCTCGGATAACCGATACGGGTTTCGTGCCCGGTGATAAACTGACACAATTGTGCAACATCTTTCAGCTGAGCACCGCCGCCGGTGAGCACAATGCCTGCAATGAGTTTGCGGTCGTAGCCCGAGTTCTTGATTTCGTAATTCACAAATTCAAGAATTTCTTCCATACGCGACTGAATGATGCGGGCCAGATTTTTCATCGCAATTTCTTTGTGCGGGCGGCCTTTGAGCCCCGGAATAGAAATGTAGATTTCATCTTTCACTTCGTTGGCCAGTGCTGATCCATGCTTCACTTTCAGTGTTTCGGCATAGCTTTTCAGAATGGAGCAACCTTCTTTGACGTCTTCGGTTACAATGTCGCCGCCCAGCGGAATGACTGCTGAATGACGAATGATGCCGTCCTGGAAAATCGCGATATCGGTGGTTCCGCCGCCAATGTCAACCAAAGCAACACCGGCTTCTTTTTCTTCTTCGCTCAATACCGAATACGAGCTGGCGATGGGTTCAAGCACAAGATCGCTCAATGCGAGATCGGCACGGGTGACACATTTTTCGATGTTACGTGCAGCACTGATCTGTCCGGTAATAATATGAAAATTCGCTTCGAGCGAAACGCCTGCCATGCCCACGGGATCTTTGATTCCCTGTTCGCCATCGATGATATATTCCTGCGGAATGACATGAATAATTTCTTCGCCGGGAGGCATCACCAGTTTGTACATATTTTCGATGAGACGTTCCACATCGTCCTGGCTGATTTCATTCTCGGTGTTATCACGGATAATGCTGCCGCGGTGCTGGATGCTTTTGATGTGTTGTCCGGCAATACCGACGTTGACTGTGCGAATGTTTACATTACTTTTCCCTTCAGTAATTTCAACCACCTTGCGGATGGATTCAACAGTCTTCTCGATATTGGCCACCAGACCTCGTTTCACACCAAGCGATTCTGTTTTGCCATGACCCAGAATTTCGAGCTTGCCATGTTCGTTCTGATAACCCACAATCATTGCGATTTTGGTTGTCCCGATATCGAGACCGACCATGATTTCCTGTGATGCATTCATATTGTTGTGTCTTTTTTAATACATACTACCTGGTTCTGAAACCTTATGTCGAAGGTTTTATATTGTTGAAAATCGACCTCGTCGTATCCATCCTGATAGAAGTGACGCAGGTTGTCGAGTTTAATATTGATTTCATCTACATCGCCAATAAGGATATTCTGATCGCCGATAACAGGGATCAGCTCAAAGCTGTTGTTGCTGTTGACGTAAATCTGAGTAATGAGCTTTTTCAGAAAAGCATCTTTTTCGATGGCGGAGGCAATGAGATAAAGTTTGTGCAATGTAGGAAGACGCCGGGCCTGTTGGTATGATACACTCCAGATTTTTCGGAAGTGAACACCCGTTTTAAATGCGTCGTTGAAATTTCCTGTGGCAACCATCAATTCAGAGGAAGCGCCTTTGCTGAGTTGCATTAAGCCGCCTCCCGAATCAATAAAATAGGTTTGATTTTTTGCATTGAAAACCCGCAGTATGGGCCTGCGTTGCACTATTCTTAGATTCAAACAGGCATCGGCATCTACATACACTTCAACATGTTGCACGAACGGATTTTTACGTACAGCGTCTTCAATCCATACTAAGTCAATCTCGCTTACCATGCGGCTTGTAAGAGAATCATATCCCTTTGAAATGAGCTGGAGGATTTCGTCTTCTTTGATTAATGCCGGTCCCGACTGCGTATCAATGTCAATATCGACGCTGCTGATTTTGCGATTGTTGTAATTGTTGCCGGCCAGTTTCAGAATAACGAAAACAGCAATGACAGCGATAACAAGAATGATTATTTTGTATTTCCGCTTCATGTTGTCAGTATTCGTTTTTTGACGGATTCAATCTGTGCATCAATGTCGCCCGCTCCAATGGTGAGCAGTATGCCTTCGAGATTTTCAGTTACAATTTCCGGTATCTGCCTGTATGGTAAATATTTTTTGGCAGGGTTCTGAACTTTTGAAAGCAGCCACTGTGCGTCAATTCCGGGCAGAGGCAACTCGCGTGCAGGATAAATATCGGTGATAACAGGCACGTCGAGCAATGATAATACTTTTCCGAATTCATCGCCGAAATCGCGCGTGCGTGTGAACAGATGTGGCTGAAAAATGCCGGTGATTTTCCGTTCCGGATACAACTCGCGTATGGTGTTGATCAGTGCTGCTATTTCAGCCGGATGGTGTGCGTAATCGTCGTAATATATAACTTTGCTGTTCTCTGCAATCAGCTCCAGGCGCCGTTTTACACCAGGGTACGATTCAATGGTCTGTGCAATCTGTGTTGATGAAAAACCTCCAAGATGCAAGGCTGCGAAGGCGGCAGTGGCGTTCTGTATGTTGTGACGACCTGCTGCGGGTGATTGAATATTTTTTTCAAGTAATGTGTCATCCTGAAAAATATCAAAAACAAAGCGGCCGTTGCTGACATGAATGTTCCGGGCGGAATATCCTTTTTTATTGGTGAATCCGTACAAAACAACATGGTCAGGCAACTGTAATTTTTCTTTTGCGATGTTGTCGAACACAAGGACATATCCGTCTTTGCTGGTTTGTGCAGCGAATTGCGAAAACGACTGATGCAGCATTTCTTCACTGCCGTAAATATCCAGATGATCGGCATCAATGGCGTTGATGATGGAAATAAAAGGCTTCAGTTGAAGGAACGAGCGGTCGTATTCATCGGCTTCAGCAATGGCCCATTGTGCATCGGGATGCATGAAAATATTTTTGTTGTAACGGCTCAGCACGCCGCCAACAAAGCCAAGAAACGGAACTTTCATGTTTTCCATTGCGTGCGACAGCATGGCCGAAACAGTTGTTTTTCCATGCGTTCCGGCAACTGCAATTAATTGAAGACTGTTGATGATTTCGGCCAGCATGGCTGCGCGTTTGACAACCGGAACACCTGAAGCTTTGATTTGCGGCCATTCTTCGAATGAATCAGGTACAGCCGGCGTAAATACTACAACATCGGTGTTTGCCGGAAACTGCGAAATGTCGGCTGTATAATGAATCTTGATGCCTTCGGCTTCCAGAGCTCTTGTTAAAGGAGTTGCCGTTTTATCGTATCCCGAAACCTGAACACCTTTGGACGCCAGATACCGCGCCAGGGCACTCATTCCGATGCCACCGATGCCTAAGAAATATGCGGTATGTATTTTATTGATGTCCATTCAGTTTTGTTTCGCGTAACTCAGTAATTTTTTTTGCAATATTCAGTGCGGCCTCTGGCATAGCCAGTTTCGAGAGATTCTGAGACATTTCGCTGCGACGTTTTTCATCTGCAATCAGCTCGAACAGTACTGGTCCCAGTTGTGTTCCGGCATCAGCATCTTTCACAAGGGCCGCTGCGTGCTGGTTGACAAGTACCATAGCGTTTTTTGTCTGATGATCATCGGTCACATTCGGCGATGGTATGAAAATGACGGGTTTGGCTACGGCAGCTATTTCCGAGACGGCAATAGCCCCTGCCCGCGATATGATAATGTCGGCTGCAGCATAGGCCTGTGGCATTTCAAAAATGAATTCCTCTGCCAATATACGGTTGTTTTTTACATGCGACATATTCTGGCATTTTGTATAGGAATATTGTTTGCCGGTTTGCCAGATGACCTGATATTCTTTTTCAATAATGCCGGGAATCAGGGAGCAGATTGTTTCGTTGATGGTGCGTGCACCCAGACTGCCTCCAATAGCCAGAATGGTGAAGCGATCAATGTCGAGCCCAAAAAATTTCCGTGCATTTTCTGCCGACAGATTTTGATTGAATATTTCCTGCCGGATGGGATTTCCGGTTAGAAATATTTTTTCTTTGTCGAAGAATTTTTCCATATCGGGATATGCAACACAGATGCAGCTGGCGCGTTTTGCCAGAATCCGGTTGGTGAGTCCGGGGAAAGAATTTTGTTCCTGCAACAAGGTAGGGATGCCTTTTCGTGATGCTGCGCGTAAAACCGGACCACTGGCATATCCGCCGAAACCGGCCACCACATCGGGTTTGAACTGACGCAGGATTTTGCGAGCTTTTAATAAACTTCGAATAACTTTAATGGGGACAAGCAGATTTTTCAGCGTGAGTTTTCGCTGCAGTCCCTGAATTGGCAGGCCGATGATGGGATATCCGTGATGCGGAACTTTTTCCATTTCCATCCGGTTTTCGGCACCAACAAAAAGAATTTCGGCATCGGGCAGTAAGCGGCGAAGCTCGTCGGCAGTTGCCAGAGCAGGGTAGATGTGGCCTCCGGTGCCACCTGCGGAAAATATGAATTTAGGCTTTCGTTGTTTCATTGATAGAATCTTTTTCGTTTTCACTGTTTGCTCTGCTCACGCTCAATACAATTCCCAAAGAAATACACGTAAACCAGATGGATGTTCCCCCCATACTGACCAGTGGCAATGGCTGTCCGGTTACCGGCAACAGGTTGACTGCAACGCCCATGTTTATCAGTGCCTGAAATACCAGGATAATGGTAAGTCCGATCGATAAAAACGCCCCGAATGAACCGGGGCTCTTGCCCGCAATGCGTATTCCCCGGTAGAGCAAAACCAGATATAAAAACAAAATAAATATTCCGCCCAGTAATCCATATTCTTCAACAATTAAAGCGTAGATAAAATCGGAATACGGGTGCGGAAGAAAATTTCGTTGTGTTGAGTTTCCGGGCATTTTTCCCCAGATGCCACCGTTGGCAATAGCAATTTTTGACTGAACCGCCTGATAATCGTCTTCATCGCTGGACGAAGAAAAGGATTCGATACGATTGGCCCAGGTCCCCACACGGCCTTTGCCGGGCATTTGCATAATAATCATAACGGCCAGCAACAGTAACACAACAGCGACGCCAATGGTGGCGCCGATAAATTTGATGGGCGTTCTGCCAATAAACATCATAATTATGCAGGTGACAAAAACCAGCATGGCTGTTGACAGGTTGGCCGGAAAAATCAGCACTGTTGTTCCGATTACGGGTATCAGCAACGGAACATAAGCTTTATTCAGGTCTTCGATGGAATCCTGTTTTAAAGCAAGCAGGCGGGCCATGTACAGCACAATGGCCAGCTTGGCAATATCGGAACTTTGAAAACTGATATTGAGACCCGGAATGGTAAGCCAGCGGCTTGCTTCGTTCACATTGGTTCCCTGTATCAGTGTAATAAAAAGCAAAGGAAGAGATAAGGCAAATAACAACTGCGCGATGCGGGAGAAATAGGTGTAGCGGACATTATGAATCAGATACATGAAAAACAATCCGGAAATAATAATGAATAAATGCTTCAGCATGTAATACTCTGTATTTCCGCCCTGGTACTTAAAAGCAAGGGTTCCGGTAGAGCTGTACACGCTGAGTAAAGAGAACAGGCTGAGCAATAATACAATTACCCAGACAACGCGATCACCTTTAATATGTTCAATGAAAAATTTCATTTTTATAATTCACGGATAGCGTTTTTAAAACGATTGCCACGTTCTTCGAAGTTTTCGAACAGATCGAAACTGGCGCATGCGGGTGATAGCAGAACTACATCGCCCGGATTTCCAAGCTGGTATGCCGTGTTTACAGCATCATCCATGCTATGTGTATCAGCAATTATTTCAACGTACGGGCTGAATGTTTCAATCAGTTTGTGATTGTCGCTTCCGAGGCAAATCAATGCTTTTACTTTTTGCTGAACAAGGGCAAACAGGCTTTTGTAATCATTTCCGTTGTCGATACCGCCGGCAATCCAGATGATGG
>CAYSCE010000159.1:0-7326 GCA_964429475.1 uncultured Bacteroidaceae bacterium
GCTATGTTTTTTCTTGCCCACTTTGGACTACTGTATAATTCACATTGGTATTATTTCCTGAATTTGCATCACAAAAAAAGCAACAAATTTCTCTGTTGCTTTTTCTCTTTACTGAAGAATCTCAATTATATAATCATTCCCGCTCCCACCGTTTCGTTGGTGCCTTCGTCAATCAGAATAACACTGCCGGTAATGCGGTTCAGTCTGTATTTGTCATAAAACAAAGGCTGGGTGGTGCGGATCGAAACACGGGCAATTTCATTCAAACCAATGTTTTTATCTTCCAGATTTCGGTGTAGTGTATTAATGTCGACTTTATATTTTACTTCCTTCACCAGGCAACGTATATCTTTTGCCGTGTGCCGTAAAGCATATTTTCCGCCAATGCGAAGTTGTTTTTCATTCATCCACACCAGCATGATTTCAATATCCTGTCCTACTTCCGGCACATTGTTTTCGCGTACAATCATATCGCCGCGGCTGATATCAATTTCATCGTTCAGCAGCATGGTTACCGACATAGGCGGAAAAGCTTCATCAACCGGGCCTTCGAATGTATCAATCTGCTTAATGGTGGTTGTAAACCCCGAAGGTAAAGCCATCACTTTGTCGCCCGGCTTGAAAACGCCGCCTAAAACACGGCCGGCATATCCACGGTAATCGTGGTATTCATCCGAAAACGGCCGGATAACATATTGCACCGGAAAACGGCAATTGATCAGATCATAATCCGAAGCAATATGAATGGTTTCGAGCAGATACAGCAATGTGGATCCCTGATACCAGGGCATGTTTTCGGAGCGATCGACAATATTATCGCCTTTGAGCGCCGAAATAGGTACAAATCGGATATCATTCACCTCCAGCTTGGTGCTGAATTGTTTGAAATCCTCCAGAATCTGATTGTACACTTCCTGGCTGTAATCAACCAGGTCCATTTTATTGATGCAGAAAATAACATGCGGAATACGCAGCAGCGATGCAATAAAAGCATGACGGCGCGTTTGTTCCAGAATACCTTTGCGGGCATCGACCAGAATGAGCGCCAGGTTTGCCGTTGATGCACCGGTAACCATATTGCGCGTGTACTGAATATGACCCGGAGTGTCGGCAATAATGAATTTTCGCTTCGGTGTGCTGAAATAGCGGTAGGCCACATCGATGGTGATGCCCTGCTCTCGTTCCGCACGAAGCCCATCAGTAAGCAGTGCCAGGTTTACATACTCCTCGCCTCTTTTCTCACTGGCGGTTTTCACGGCTTCGTACTGATCTTCGAAAATAGCTTTTGAATCGTACAGCAGTCGCCCGATCAGGGTGCTTTTCCCATCATCGACACTGCCTGCGGTAGTAAACCGCAACAATTCCATATCAAAATATTCGTCGCTGTTGAATTCTTCGTTCATGACAATCAATTAAAAATAGCCTTCTTTTTTTCTGTCTTCCATAGCACTTTCCGAGCGTTTGTCGTCGGCGCGGTTTCCGCGTTCAGTCTCGCGCGAGGCTGCAACTTCGGCCACAATATCATCGAGGTTTTTGGCTTCGGACAAAACCACACCGGTACAGGTCATATCGCCAATGGTGCGGCAACGAACTATACGGGTTTCCAGCTTCTCCTCTTCTTTCATGGCCATAAACGGCGCCCAGGCGAGCCACATGCCGTCGCGTTTAAATACTTTTCGTTCGTGACTGAAATACAGGTCAGGAATTTGAATATTATCGCGTCGGATGTACATCCAAACATCAAGTTCCGTCCAGTTTGAGAGAGGAAACACGCGAAAATGCTCACCAATCTTCTTTTTACCATTGAACAGGTTCCACAATTCGGGGCGCTGATTTTTCGGATCCCACTGGCCGAAATCATCCCGGTGACTGAAAAAGCGTTCTTTAGCCCTGGCCTTTTCTTCATCGCGGCGCCCGCCGCCAAGCAGTGCGTCGAATTTATTTCGTTCAATGGTATCGAGCAGCGTAATGGTCTGCAGGATATTACGGCTGGAGCCAGGACCTTTTTCCTCGACCGCTTTTCCCGAATCGATGGATTCCTGAACACTGCCAACAATCAGGCGTGCACCGGTTTCCTTGGCCAGATCATCTCTGAAGACAAGCGTTTCTTCGAAGTTATGGCCGGTATCAATATGAACGAGCGGAAACGGAATTTTAGCAGGCCAGAAAGCTTTTTTGGCCAGGTGTACCATCACAATGGAATCTTTACCGCCTGAAAACAGCAGTCCGGGATTTTCGAACTGAGCTGCAACTTCGCGCATGATAAAGATCGATTCGGCCTCCAGTTCCTGGAGGTGATTCAAACTATAATTCATTCTTACTCCTAAATTTAATCTGTTTCAAAACCTGACGCACCATGTAGCGCGTACATTTATCGATGTCCCACAAATCGGTTCTTACTTCAACTGTTGGGTTCATCGGTGGTTCGTATGGTGAATCAAAACCGGTCATGTTTTTCATCAGTCCCAGACGGTATTTTTTGTACAAGCCTTTTACATCGCGCAACTCGCAAACTTCAATGGGGCAATTCACATACACTTCAACAAAGCGCTCCGGTCCGATGATTTTACGTGCCAGTTCCCGAACTTCGTGAGTCGGGCTGATAAAACTACACAGGACAATTAATCCCGAATCGCTGAACATACGCGCTACTTCTGCTGTCCTGCGGATATTTTCGCGACGGTCGGCGTCCGTAAAACCAAGATCGGAACATAATCCGGTACGAATAACATCGCCATCAAACATTTTGGTAAAGTACCCTTTTTGCAGAATGGCCTTGTTCAAACTATCGGACAAGGTTGTTTTCCCTGAACCGGACAGACCAGTAAACCATATGACCAATGGTCGTTGACGAACAAGAAAGCGACTGCGGTTTCTGCGGATAAAACTGTTGAAATCGGTCCACTGAACAGGCTTTGAATAACGATCGGATCTGCTTCTTCTGAATAACATCAGGTTTTCAATATTTCTGCAAAGATAAAACAATCGGCCGTTTGTTCAAGGACTATGATAATTATCAATCTCAAACCCCAATAAAGGCCGTTGAATATTATTTTCAGAAAGGTTCGCTTTGTCGCAGAAAAATAATAGTTTTGTAAAAAAACCGACCGATGAGAGTTGTTTTGTTCATTTTCAGTTTATTTATTGCATTTCAATTAACTGCACAGCAAAAGTATACGGTTCAGCTTTCCGATATTGACAAACCTGAGAAAGTTGCCCGTTTTTATGAAGGGGACCGAATTATTGTGTTTTTCAACGACACCAGCGAAATCAGCGGTATCATTAAATCGATTGATCAAACCAATGTGGTGGTTGATTCTGTGACTGTTCCGGTAAGCCAGATTCAGATTGTTGTTGACCGGAAGCCAAAATCAGGTATGTTTAAACTGGCCGGTGCAGGTCTGGTTCTGGGTGGCGCTGCTTTGGTTACCGGCGGATTTGTGCTGCTTGTGCCCGGAATTCTCTCGCCATCGGTAGCATCTTTGTACTTGATCCCCGGGGGGCTTATAGCCGATTATTTCGGAATCACCTGTATCATACGTGGAATTAACAAACTGGGCAACAAAGGGAAACAGTATGATGTTGGATATCGATACAAACTGGAAATACTTGACAAATAAATACTTAGCCCGACTTTCAGCAAGGGTCGACATTGATTTCACAACCCTTTTATCAAAAAACTACAATCTTTAACTTTTTACAGCACAATGATGTTGTAAAAGATATTCATATTTAATTTACTTTTACCGTGCTCAAATCATCTTAACTCATGCAACCCATTGATTGCAACCGATGTCTGATAGTCAGCAAACAAATAAAGAAATAAAAGCCAGTGAAGCACAGTTGGTAAACAACTGCCTTGAAGGCAGAGCCGATTCGCAGGAATTGCTGTATCGTCGCTATGCTTCACGCATGTTCGGAGTTTGTTTGCGATATGCCAAAAACAAAATGGAGGCAGAAGACATTATGCAGGAGGGATTTATTAAAGTGTTTCAGAATCTGAAAAATTTCAGGTGCGACGGCTCGCTCGAAGGCTGGGTCCGCCGCATTATGGTAAATACCGCCATCAATTATTACAAATCGAATCTGAAATATCTGCAAACCCTCGATATAGATGATTGTGCGCATCATGAAAATGTTACGATAGAGGCAACGGATAATATCAGCCTTAAAACATTGTTGAGTCTTATACAGAGACTGCCCGAAGGATACCGCATGGTATTCAATCTGTATGTAATAGAAGGATACAGCCACCGCGAAATAGCCGAATCGCTTGGAATCAGCGAAAACACATCCAAATCACAGCTGTCGCGCGCACGTAAAGTGCTGCAGGATAAGCTTAAAACCATGAATGCCATTTGCTATGAACAGATTGCCTGATAATGATTTGGACAGGCTTTTCGCCGAAAAGCTCGATGACCTGCGGGTTGAACCACCCGAAAGATCATGGAAAAAGGTGGCCGCAGGTATTACCATCACGACTACTGTTTCAACCACCGCATTGTCCAATCTGCTGCGACCGTTTTTTATGTCCATAACCGGCATTACAACCGTTGTTGTTCTTTCGGTCTTTAATCCTTCATCAGATCACAACAGTCAGCCATCGGTCATTGTCCGTGAATTATTGCAGCCAGAGCCGGCATTGGCCGACAATCAGATTATTTATAATCCCGGAGATTTTGTTGAAGAACCGGATGCTTTGCAGGCCGAACGCTTCGACGCCTATATTCAGCCTGTCGTGCAGATGGAAGAACCCGTTGCTGTTGTGACACCGGAACCAGACATCACAGACATACAGGAATTGCTTGTTGTGACGGGAATCATTACTCCAGCCGATCCAATGTCTTATCTCGAGACTAAAGGATTTGATTTTAATACATTTTCAGAAAAAGCAGAAACAAAATCGTTTGCCCTTGACCTGACACAGCCGGCCAGCCCGGTTATTCCCTACTGGTTCGACCTGAGTCTGCAGGCCGGCGCCGATCGGTTCGATTTTGGTGAAGCCGCAGGGCAAAGCCTGCATTCGTTTGCTTCCAACACCGGATTGGATCTTTCGTTTCACTTCTCTGATTTCTATCTGCAAACCGGGGCCAACCTGATGAATATGGCTCAGAAAAACAAATACAATTATTCGATAAATGAGTACCAGCAGATTGGAAATATTACACTGGTTGACTCCATTACCATCATTCAGAGTGTTGATACTGCCGGTCAGATAGTCATTATTCCTCAATATTACACAAGTTCTCATCCTGTGTACGATTCGGTTGAAATAAATCATTCTTCCGTTTCGACCGACCATTACCGCTACATGGAAATACCGCTGTCATTTGGATTCCAGAAGGACATGCGTCATATTTCGGTGTATGCTCAAACCGGTTTCTCATACTCATTTTTAATCAATTCGAAAGAAATTACTGCATCTCAGTTCGAATCCGGCAGCGGTCAGCACGCACTCTCGTGGCAACCGACTTTTCAGCCAAGAGCGCATGATTTCTGGTCGTACAATCTGAAAGCCGGCATTATGTACAATACCAATTCTCATTTGTCGATCGGACTTGAACCCACCTATCGCTACATATTGAATCCATTATACACGGGTGAAGAAAATTCTTCGCGGACACCTGTCAGTTATGGCTTACGGCTTAGATTATTCTACAGATTATAAAAATGATCATGCGAGTTTACTGCACATTTATATTTTATTTTTTTCTGACGCTGAGTGTTTTCCCTCAGAAAGGAATCAGTTTGTCAGGAAGGATTCTGAGTGAAACAGGACAAGCGGTGCCCGATCAGACAGTTTTTGTGGTTTTCGAACAATCGGCAGCGCCCTATGTGGCATTGAATCATCAATTGAAAACCAACAGCAACGGATTTTTTTCCTTATCGACCCCTTATCTGCCCGATGCAATATTCCCGCTCGAACTGAAAGTATATACCTACGACTGCGATTATCAACGCAAAGGGTATCTGGCTACATATCCACAAAATGACCTTTCGGGAAATGTAAACATTTCTGTTTGTGTCGGGCCATCACAATTGCCCCCGAATCCAATATTGGTTAATCCTCCCGATCAGTCCTGTCCCGGATTTTTACAGGTAAGCACAAACCCGGGAATAAACAGAAATTATCTGAAAGAATTCCGCGAGTGGACATTAAACAACGAACCCAAAGGCCATGATCCTTCTTTTCAATCGCTGTTGCAGCAACCCAACAATTTGCTGAAGCTGAATCTGACCTACGTGGATTCACTCACCGGCTTTCCGTTCGATTCTCTGCAAATGAGTCTGCCGGTCAATTTGCCCGACACCATTTTTCATATTCTGGGCGGCAATGTTCTGATAAACGGAACGACCACCAACATCGGTAAAGCAGTTTTACTGGGCCAAAGCGGAAATCATTTTTTTGTTGCCGACACTACGGCCTACACTCAATACGGTTATTATTACTTTGTAAATGCACCCACCTGCAAATACTCGGTACGCATTATTGAGGCTGACGATGCGATGATAAATGAAGCCATTCCGACCTACCTCGGTGGTGCACTACACTGGAATAGCAGTCCGTTTATGCCGTTTAATGATGATTGCTACAATGCCAACCTGAATGTTGTGCCGCAGCAAATCAGCAGCGGCTCCGGCGAAATCTTCGGTCAGCTTTTTTCAGCGGATTCACGTGATTATGATGTGATTTTATATTCGCAGGATATGACTCCGTTTTCGTATGCTGAGTGTAGTCCGGACGGGCATTTTCATTTTCAGTTCCTGCCATTTGGTACTTATTACATGTATAGCGAAAAGTTTGGAGTTGAGCCGGTATCGGCATCCGTTTCATTGTCCATCTCAAATCCAACGGCCAGTGTGATACTGAGTCCTACCGCCGGATTTGAATTGTATGAAGAAAAATCTGTTTCAATATTTCCGAATCCGGCCGACCGGTTGATCAACATAGAGCCCGCTCCCGGAGCTAATGTTCAGATATTTTCGGCAGATGGTCGTCTGGTACTTGAAACAACAGGCGAAACCACTCAGATTGATGTAAGTTCGCTCGATAACGGAGTTTACCACATGCAATATTATGTGGAATCAGAACTGTTTTCTGCCTCATTTGTGGTGAAGCATTAGTACATTACATCAGAAAGTATTTGTGTGACTGACGCCCGTCAGTTTTTCGGCAGTAAACAAAAGAAGAAAACCAGGATTAATCTTCCTTCATCACTTCATAGTGACGGAACTGGGTGATCAGCGCGTAATCAATCTTAATATGATAAACGGCCGGTTCCCATTTACTGATGTCAATGGTGATCGGATTTTTTGTAACACCAT
>CAYSCE010000160.1:0-1604 GCA_964429475.1 uncultured Bacteroidaceae bacterium
ATACACAAAATGAAAAAAATTGAAAAAATATTTGGAAAGCAACATAGAAGGATCTGCCATGCGTGGCTCCTCATCCACCGCAGATGCTGAAATGAATTCAGCATGACACGGTGGATGAGGAATTGCGGCTTTTGCATTACGTTGCTATAACGAAATCTGTTGTACCTGCCCGCTGCAAGCGGGTCGGTGTTATTCCGTATTCGATTTGAGTGAGTAAAACATAATAAAAAGACTATCAATTATACACTGAATAGAATGGGGCCCGATAAACGTAATTAACAACGGCAAAAGACGCAGATTGCAACGCAACGCAGTTGTGTTGATTCTTTGCAGCAAGCGGAATACGCAAGCTTGCTTGCAGTATTCTGGTTGCTGCAATGAATAGCGTCTTTTGCTTAACCAGGCTATCACGGAAATTGTTTTACCTGCCAGCTGCAGCCTGCCTGACTGCCTGTTGCAGTTAAATTGCAGACAGGGCCTGTCCGTGTCAATCTGTCAGATCCGTGCAAACCGAGTGCGAAGCACGAGCTCAACTAGTCACGTTCTACGTGATGAGTACCGCTTTAAAACAATTTAAGAAACGAATAATCCGTGTTCTATATTAGAAAATTACCACAGATCTTTAATACAGAAATTATCCGGTTCAATACAACAAAGAAATTTCGTAATTTCGCTACGCTATGAAGATAACCATTGACCGGAAATCGGGATTCTGCGCAGGCGTGACATCGGCCATCCGTGCGGCGGAAGAAGAATTGCAGCACAATTCAAAGCTGTATTGTCTGGGCGATCTCGTGCACAACAGTGCCGAAATGGAGCGACTGAAAAACATGGGACTGGTCGTCATTTCGCATGAACAAATGAAAGAACTTCATAACGAACGGGTGTTGATCCGGGCGCATGGAGAGCCGCCTTCGACCTACGACATTGCAAAACAAAACAATCTTACCCTACTCGATTATACCTGTCCTGTGGTATTGCAACTTCAGAAAAAAATCCGTACAGGACACGATAAAACCTCGCGTTCCGGCGGTCAGGTTGTCATTTACGGCAAACCCGGCCACGCCGAAGTCACCGGATTAAACGGTCAGATCAACGACGAAGCCATCATCATCAGCAGCCCTGAACATGTGTCTGAGATTGATTTTACAAAACCTGTAATACTCTTTTCGCAAACAACCAAGGATGAATCCGGGTTTTTTCAGTTGTCCGAAAATATCAAACAAGGCATGATTCAACACGGACTTGATCCCGAAAAAAATCTGATCATCAATAATTCAATCTGTAAGCTTGTATCGAAGCGGGTTCCGCAGTTGCAGCAGTTTGCAGCCAGCCACGATGTGATTATTTTTGTAAGTGGCATTAAAAGCTCCAACGGACAGTTTCTGTACAGCATTTGCCGCGACGTAAACCCGAACAGTTATTTTGTCAGCAGCGCCAATGCCGTTAAGTCAGAATGGTTCGAAGGTGTTGAATCGGTAGGTATTTGCGGCGCCACCTCAACGCCCATGTGGCTGATGGAGGAAGTTGCAGGACGCATAGGGCATGAGGCATAGGGCAGGCGGTAGCTTCGCTCTCGCACTGATTCTCGCTCTGTATTGGGC
>CAYSCE010000160.1:1704-7297 GCA_964429475.1 uncultured Bacteroidaceae bacterium
CTCGCACTGATTCTCGCTCTGTATTGGGCATAGGGCAGGCGGTAGCTTCGCTCTCGCACTGATTCTCGCTCTGTATTGGGCATAGGGCATGCGGTAGCTTCGCGAGCTTCCGACATTCCAGAGTCGCGACTGTGTCACGTTTCACGTGAAGCGTCCTGGAATAGTCGGTACCTGGCGTTGTGAGCTTGGGTGCGCTGTTGGGTGTAGTCTTTTTAAACGGAGTTGTCGGATTGAGTCTCCAGACTCAACCCGCAAAAATTACTTTTTCAGACTACACCCAACATCTGAGAGCTCCAACGCACAACGCCTGATGCCTGTCGCCTGTCGCCTGACTGAATGCTGATAGCTGATGGCTGACTGCTGAATTTACCAAAAAAATGATTATGTTTGTAAAAAAAAGTAATGTCTCTTTCTGTCAACAAAATATTATTCACTGTAAGTCTTCTGATTGTAATGCTGATGCAGAATGCCTGCAACACCAAAGAAGCTGTGTTTACCGACATTGCCCGCGATAAATGGTATTCCGCAAAAATCGGTGGAGAAAAGGTTTTGCTCCAGTTCAATGTGCTGAGTGAAACATCGGCCGAAGGCATTGCTTTCCCCGATGAAGACAAGGCTGTAGTGACGCCCGGCAAAGTAAAAGCATCGGAGCAGTCGCTTGATATTTCATACAACGGAGAATCAAAAAACTACAAAGGAAAATGGACTATTGCTGAAGATAAGCTGGTGTTTACACACAAAGAGAAAAAGCTTGGTGAAGTTACTTTTCAGCGAATGCCCGAATATTCCATTCCCAATCTGCCAGACCGTTACCGTAAAAAGGTTTTCAGTTCATTTACAAAAACCGAAGTAACCTATGGAAAAGCCGATGGATTCTATGCTTCGAAGCAGGTAGCCGATATGAATTCGGGCGCGTATGCCGAAATCATTCTCGATGTTTTGAACTCTCTGGGCGACAATTTGTTTACAACGGAACTTTCGCTGACCATGGATATTTACACGCCCAAAGGCGACACGGTAAAATCGCGGCCGCTGCTGATGCTCATTCATGGCGGTGCCTTTATCGTCGGCGACAAAAGTGATGATCTGCAATACAAATATGCTGAACGTTATACATCGATGGGATATGTGGTTGCCAGCATCAATTACCGCATGGGTTATTTGTTTATTCCGGGCATGTACGAAAATCTGGAACGCTGCATCTACAAAGCTGTTCAGGACTCCCGCGCAGCAATCCGCTTTCTGGTTCATAACCACAGTAAATATGGAATAAATCCCGATCAGATATTTATTGCCGGAAATAGTGCCGGTGGTTTCATTGCTTTGAAAACCGCATTCATGGCCGAATCCGAAGGATATGCTAGTGCTGACGGAAATGATTTGCTGATGCAGGATAATCTGGGATGTCTCGATTGTTCAGGTAATTCGTACAAAGATGCGTTTACACTTAAAGGTGTAATCAGCCTGTGGGGAGCTGTAACAGATCTGGACATGGTCGATGAATTCGAAAAAGTCCCGCTGTTGCTTGTTCATGGCGATGCCGACAAAATTGTGCCGATCGGATATGATTATCCTTTTAAAAATATTGATGAACAGTACACGTCCTTCTTTACCAATAAGGTTTACGGATCTGAATCCATTTACAACAAAGCAAAAAAAATGAAATTTCCGGTCCGGTTGTATAAAATTCCGGGAGGCCAGCACGAACCGCAGGTAGATGACTTCAACCGCTATACGCCGGAAATGGAGAAAATTGAACATGAAATCGACAACTTTATGCTCAATCAGCTCAAACATTCCGAAATAAAACTCACGGCTTATACAACCAATGGTTACGAAATAAAAAATCTCAATGCTACCGACAAAGTGTATTGGTCGGTCTCTGGTGGCTGTATTCTGCAGGTTCTTAAACAGGGAAAAATAAAAGTCGCCGCTTTTTCCACTGCAAAAAAATGTACGCTTTCCGCAGCAGTGGTGTCTTCGAACGGAGTTGTAACGCGCGTTTCAAAAGTTATTTACCCGGAATCATAATGTATTTCTGATATGAAATTTCTGTTTGCTATATTGCTGATTCCCGCGCTGATTTTGTCGAATACAGCTTTTTCGCAGATTGCATTTCAGTCTTCCGAAGCGCTCAATAACAAAGCGGAAGAATTGCGCGAAACCGACATGGAAAAAAGCCTCGACTTCTCGCAACGCGCACTGAAAGCTTCTGAACAAAAGAAAGATACTTTTGAAATGGCCCGCAGCCTGCTCAACGTCGGTCTTGCCATGTATTACACCAGTCGCTTCGATGGCGCTGAGGCTCCTTTGAAAAAAAGCTATCAGTTGTATTCATCCATGAAGAATCAGCAAGGTATCTCGGCAGCCGCTACCAATCTGGGTTCGGTGCTTCTGCAAAGCAGCAGAACCACTGAAGCTGAAAAATATTTTCAGATCAGTTACAACATCGATCGCTCGCTGAAAGATACCGCCGGCATGGCCGTGGGCCTCAATAATCTGGCTCGTGTGTATCATCTGCGCGGAGAATATCAGAAAGCACTGAAATATTTTGAACAATCCGGTGTCTTTGAAAAATTGACAGGAAACCAAAATGGACTTGCCGAATCGTGGATCAACAGCGGTATTGTGTATTCCGATATGAAACAATTTGAGCGTGGTAATACGTATTTCATGAAGGCACTGAACTACTTCGAAAAGTCGGATAACCCGCGCAGTTATGCTTCAGCCCTCATGAGTCTCGGCGATAATGAACGTCTGAACAGCAGATTTGGTCAGGCCCGTCAGCATATTTCAAAAGCCATTGATGTTTGCAAAAAGAACTCTTTTACCAACGAGCTGATTCAGGCGTATGTTCATTACTCAAAGCTCCTGCTCGATCAGAATCAGATCGATAGTGCCGATTATTATCTGTTTCAGGCCATGAACATGTGTGTTGAAACCGGTAACGATCTCGAGGCTTGTGATGCCATGAAACAGCGTGGAGTGCTGCTTGCGAAGCAACATCAATATGAAGAAAGTACACAGTATTTACTCAATGCGTTTGAATTTGCTTCGAACATGCAGCATTCATCGGTATTGCAGGAAATCGCGCTGCAGCTGAGCGATAACTATGCAGCCATGAATCAATTCAGCGATGCATTGAAATATCAGAAAATCGCTACTGAAATTGCATCGGGAAATTATTTCAGTAAACCTGAATCCGATGTGAGGACACAATCGAAACCCGCTGTTGAAGAGGTTAAAGAGCCCATCAACAGCACCTCGTTTCTGGTGGGTGTTGCGGCAGGAATATTGTTAATTTTAGTGCTGACCATTATTTTACTTGTGGTCAGAATTCAGCAATTGAAAAAGCAAATTGCATCAGACCCTGCGGCGCGCGAAGAAAGGTAACAACACGTTTTCGAGTCCTGCATTGATGTCTGCTTCAACATAATCAACACCATACTGCGGCGATTTCTCACGGATATCACGCATGAGTGCAGCGAATTTTTTCTTCGGACTTCGACACTTCGGAATCCCCTGTTTATTAAATGTCTAATATAATCTTTTGTAGGTTTTCAGATCTCACAAATGGGTGTCACGGTAGCCATGTCCGCAGATTAAACACCTGCCTGTTCCGATAGCTATCGGAAGCATCACGCAGGCAGGGTTTTACACAGATTCACCAGCAGGTCTTATTTCCGCAGACCAGCCGTCATCAGTCATTGCCGTGACGTGATGGGCGGACAAGTTCGAATCATTCTTCATCTACGATGAATAATGATTCATTAGGTACACCACGGTTTGAAAAAATTGCGTAGCAGTTTATTTAAACCATCTGTGACAATCTGCTTTAATTGTTTACCTGCCCGACTGCCTGTTGCAGTTAAACTTGCAGGCGGGTCTGCGTAAATCTGCGTCCGCCGCGGCGGAATCTGTGGACAAAAAGATGGAGCATCTGTGACGATTTCAATAAAACATTGTCCGCAGATTAAACACCTGCCTGACTGCATCACGCAGGCAGGGATTTACACAGATTCACCAGCAGGTCTTATTTTCACAGATGCGAATCCGTCCTCATCTGCGATGAGTACAAATTCAAAGAGTACACACCGGTTTGAAAAAATTGCGTAGCAGTTTATTCAAACCATCTGTGACAATCTGCTTTAATTGTTTATCTGCCCGACTGCCTGTTGCAGTTAAACTTGCAGGCGGGTCTGTGAACCGAAGGGCCTGAAAAGCACGAGCTCGACTTGTCCCGTTTTACGGGATGAGCACCAAGTATATATAAGAATGCGGACGCAAAGAAATAATATCTTCCTGACTTTGGCATTTAAAATTCCAGGTATTCAACGTCTGAAATATTATTTCCTGTGTTTTTAGAACGCCCAAATGGGTGTTCCAGCGGCTAAGTCAGGAAACAACATGCATCAGACCCTGCGGCGCGCGAAGAACGGTAACAAAACGTTTTCGAGTCCTGCATTGATGTCCGCTTCAACATAATCAACACCATACTGCGGCGATTTCTCACGGATATCACGCATGAGTGCGGCGAATTTTTTCTGATATACATCGCGGATTTCTCCCGGACGTATTTTAATAACCGTTTTGTTTTCCAGGTCAATAAACTTATGCGGTGCATTGCTGAATGCAAAATCCTCTTCGAATTTTTTATCCAGCGTATGAAATATAATCACTTCATTTCCATTATGCCGCAGGTGCTGCAACGCATCGAGCAAAGCATCGGGGTTGTGGGCAGCATCGAACAAATCGCTGATAATAATGACCATCGAGCGCCGGTGAATTCGTTCAGCAACTTCGTGTAACGCAGGTACGAGGCGCGTTTCGGGAGACGGACTTTTTTTCACTTTCTCAAGATGCTGTTCCAGAATATTCATCAGAAACTGATGGTGAATGAAAGTCGATTTGGCTGAAGTGTGCGTCTCGAGCCCGTTTTCAACAAGCGACAAACCAACAGCATCGCGCTGATGGCGGAAAATCATCATGAAAACCGCAGCTACAAAAACCGCGAAATCGAATTTCGTCTGCTGTTCCTTAGGCCTCGAAGTATCGCCCGGAAACAGCATCGACGCTGAGCCGTCAATGATAATGCGGCAGCGCAGATTCGTCTCTTCTTCGAAACGTTTAATAAATAATTTTTCGGAGCGCGCATACAATTTCCAATCGATAAAACGCGTGCTTTCGCCCGCATTATACTGACGGTGTTCGGAAAATTCCACCGAAAAACCATGAAAGGGGCTCTTGTGAAGCCCCGTTATAAATCCTTCTACAACCTGTCGTGCGCGCAGTCCGAGATAACCGAACTGCTGCAGACGTTTGTCATTCCAATCGATCAAAGCAGTTTCAGCAGTTTTTCTTCAAACAATTTTTTTGAAGCAGCGCCTACATGTTTGTCAACCAGCTGACCGCCTTTGAAAAACAAAACTGTAGGAATATTGCGGATACCAAACTGAGAGGTAATCTGCGGATTTTCATCCACGTTTACTTTTCCGACTTTTGCTTTTCCTTCATATTCGTTGCCCAGCTCTTCGATGATCGGACCGATCATACGGCAGGGACCACACCACTCGGCCCAGAAATCAACAATAAC
>CAYSCE010000161.1:0-4919 GCA_964429475.1 uncultured Bacteroidaceae bacterium
ATACACAAAATGAAAAAAATTGAAAAAATATTTGGAAAGCAACATAGAAGGATCTACCATGCGTGGCCTTATCCACCGCAGACCCTGAAATAAATTCAGGGTGACACGGTGGATGAGGAATTTCGGCTTTTGCCTACGAAATTTAAACTCTGTGAACCGAAGCGCATGAAATGCGCTGAGCTCATGAGCACCTTTAAATCAATATAATTAGCGAATATACTTTGTGTGTACTCTGAGCAACTCTGTGAAACTTGCTCTACAAGCGTAAAGTCAAACGGCCGGAGAAAAAGCGCCCCGGACTCAGCAAACCTTTTTTATCAATGAATTGTGCATCGAATAAATCATTGACACCAATTCCAAAGGAATATTTTTTAATACGCGCACCCAGCATCAGATTCACCACCTGATACGCATCGACAATCTGCGTGTTTTCGTCATCGGCAAACGTTTCACCTGTGAAGCGGTATTCAGCACTCAAAGTGAATATGCGGTATTTGAACAAACCATCGAGCGACAACAAATGTTCAGGAACTTCGGCCATAAACAAACCACTCAGATCAGCATCACCTTCCATGGCGTCGTATTCGGTGATGGTAGAATGATTGTACGAATAGCCCGCCTGAAGCGACATCCAGGTATACGGCGAATAATACAAAGCGAGTTCGGCGCCTGCCACACGGCCCTGCGACACATTACGTTTCTGAATCATCGGCTTGGGGCCATCACTCAGCACTTCAACCGAATCGCCGGTCCAGACCTGATAAATCATGTTGTCGGCAATGGAATAATACACCGATGGCTCAATGGATAGTTTATCCGTAATCGCCCATTCAATGCCGGTTTCAGCGTTATACAATACTTCGGGCTCCAGAAAAGGATTGGCGATTTTAATGCCCTTGCGGATTTTTCCCGAGCGCGTCATGTCATCAATCGCAGGCGGCATGAAGCCTTTCGACAGTGACACATAGAAATTGAATTTGTCATTCAACAAACATTTGTACGCCAATTTAGGACTCACACTCAGCCACGTGCTGGTGGGATGCTGACCGGAATACGGAATCAGAAAATCGCTGAGTGCCGTAGGATTGACAATGATAATTTCGCCCTGGCTGTATTGTCCGAAATCATAGCGCAGCCCGGCCTGCAGCAACGAACGCCTGCCGATTTTTTTCGAAGCCTGCGCAAACAATGCTGCAAAATTATGCATGCCGAAAAAATAAATTTCATCTGTTGCTGTCAGATACAGATTTTTTCCATCCTCGACCGAGTATTTGTAATCCAATCCATAGATCACATCAATGCTTCTGTTGATGCGGGTTTCGACAGTCGACCACACACCGGCATCGATTTTTTTGGTCGGATTTTCCGACAGTTTATACTCTCCGTAACTATTGACACTTTCGCTCTGATTGAAGTAATCCTCGTAATTGGTAAACGCCACTAATTTGTACAGGCTTTTCTTCTTCTGAAGCTGATAACGGACACTTCCCATCCACGTAGTAAAGTCATCGTAATTACCGAAACGCTCATAAACAGTCGTTCCCAGACCAGAAATAAATCGCGATCCAAGCACAGACATTTCGATTCGGGCGCTATCACTCAACATCAGACCGGTTTTAAAATACGCATTGTACTGCGATAAAAAACTTTTCGAAGAATATTCATTGCGGATATTTTCGGGATCGAGATAATATCCGTCGCCATCGACACCGGATAAACTCAGCCAGAAATAGGGCTTTCCTTTTACCGCAGCAGAAGCCAGTTTACAGCCATAGCCAACGGTGTTGAACTGCGAAATAAACAAATTGGCTTCGGTTACAGGCACACCGGAATTTTCAGCTGTGATCAGATTGATGGTGCCGGTCATCGCATTGTTGCCATACAAGCTCGATGAAGGACCTTTCACCACTTCAATCTTTTCGAAAGCATTGTTGGGAAGCAGGTTCCAGTTGACGCCACCCCCACCCGATTTATTAAGCGGAACACCGTCGAGCATCACCAGCACACGCGAAGCGCTGCCGAGTCCGCGCATGGTAACACTTGCATTGCGCGAATACATGCCCCAGCTGCGGTTTACATACACGCCCGGCACCGACTTCAGCAATTCATCGACGTTGGTGGAAGATGAACTTTCTATGGTGGTTGAATTAATTGTATTCATACGGGCCGGAACCTCTTCCTTTTTTCGTTCGACACGATCCGAAGTAATCACAACCTGATGCAGCGGTCGTGGAATCTGACGCATCCAGATGCGCTCTGTGAGCGGGCTTCCGTCGTTCGATTTCTTTATTGTCCACGACACCGTTTCATATGCCACGTGTGTGATTTTCAATTTCCATGGACCATTTCCGGGTAACGACAAGGAGAAAGTTCCCTGAGCATTGCTGATGGCGCCAAGCCGAAGACTATCGACGGTAATGGCCACATCGCTGATGGGATCGCCTGTTGCTGCATCAAACAAAATGCCGGTGAAATTTTGCTGCGCCGATAATGAAAACGCGCACCATGAAACTATGAAAGCAATCAATAATTTTTTCATCAATCCTGCATTTTAATGCTGATTTCAATCGTTCCTTCGTTGGTTCCGCTGACATTATGCACATAAAAAATTCCGTAGCGTCCGTCCGAACAAAACTCATACATGTGGCCTGCCTGCAGCATTTTCGCTTTACGTTTTCCAATGTCGTACGGAAAAATGTTGGCAATAATCAGCGAGTCGTTCTGCATCGACAGAAACTCAGCTTCGGTGTTGAAAATCTGCACGTAGCGGATTTCATTTTTGATGGTCCAGTTCGCTAGCCCGCTGCTGCCGCCGAAATACGAAGTGTCAATATTTGCATTGGGCGACGCGATCGTATTTAAATCGGCTGCATCGTAGAAATACAACATCTGCACGGAATCCTGATTCAGAAAAGCCTGCGACAGATTAAAAATCTGACCGGAAAACAAATTCAGAAAACTGCCGGTCGTAGAATTATTCTGCGCTCCAAGAACAATGTTGCTTAAAGTATTGATGTCGCCATAGACCAAAGTTGGCTTCAGGCCAATATTAAATGAAAAAGTCGTTTCATTGAAATCGCGGTCGCGGATAATGACGGTATATTTTTCAATACTGTCAGTGCCGCGTACAATGGTGCGGTGCGACACAAACGAAGCGGCATTGAGGCCACTGTCGAGCACATGCACGCCATTGCGCAACAAGGCAAAATAAGTAATGTTGTTGTCGTTGCCTATTCCAGACACAATAATATCGAGGCTCTGACCGGCTTCGAGCGTGGTATCAGCCATAGCAGTACTGTCCGAAAACGTGACGGTTAATGTTGGCGGTACGCCGGGTTCATTCTCCTGTGTGCAGGACTGCATCAGCATTGCCAGCAATCCGCTAAGCAACAATAAGAAAACAATAGGTTTTGTATTTATTTTCATATCGGTTATCAAAAAAAATCAGAGGCGTTTAAGCCCCCGATAAATGGAATATCCGAGAATGGTTCCGGCCACACCAAATGCAAAATGCATGAATGTGGCGTAGAAAGGATTCACCAGCAATGATTTATACGGGAAACCCGTTGCTGCATGAATTGCTAAGCGGGCTACGGGGATGGTCATGTAGGCAAGGCCGCCAAACACAAACAGCAGAATGGCGCCGGCTTTACCGGTATTGCGGAAAGCATCAGCGAGCAGACATAAAACAATGGCCGGCAGCATGAAAACAATTTCAGCGAAGGGATCAGTAAAGCTGAGGAAAGGCAGGAACAGAGCGGCTCCTGCACCTAATGAGAAAATAATTCCCCGCAAGCGGAAGCGAAACATTAAAGCAGTAACGGTGGCCAAGGCCATAAATTCAAGTCCGTGATGTCCCGGAATACCAATCGGGTTGCGGAATCGCGCATGAAGAATCACCGCACCGAAGCCGGCTGCAAATAAAATTAAAAATTGAAATGCAAGTGCAATATCACGACGAGATTGACCTGAGATAGTCCTTACTGATTGATTTCCAAGTGTGTTCGCCATCTTTCTCCACAATTAAAGTGTACATGCCATTTTTAAGCACCGGCTTCCAACCTTCAGCAAGCGAAATAACAGCATCGGGGGGAATCGGGGCATCAAAAATATCAAAAATATTTTGAATATGAAAATTACTGCATATCAAGGCTGCAGTTGTCGTTTCGTGAAATGATCTGAAATCGGCTGCCAGCATCAGAATGCGGCCATCGTTGCCAAATTTCCGCAAACCACAGGCGGCCAGTGAACCAATGATGCCGTCGCGCGTGCCGGTCAATCCTTCCAGAAAAACATTATTACGTGCTGCCAGATCGCGGGCGGCATCCTGCGTGAGAATTTCTTTCTTGGCGCGAAGTCCCCATTGTATTTGTTCGTCCGAAACCGCATCAAAAGCCACCATGCATAAGCCGGCATCGGAACCCTCTGCGGCTACTTCAAGCAGATAACTCCGGCAAAAAGTTTTCAATCCATCGTGTTTGTCCGAATCCACTTCAAGACATGCCGAGCTGTTGTGCGAGGTGTACGGAATGTCGGGATGATAAAACAGCTGATGCCTCGAAACACAATATGGCTCAGCTATTCCGGCTTCTTTAAGTCGTCGGGCCAGCTCGCGCACAACAAAGCCGGTTCCGCGGCTGTTCAGGTTATCAGTGTCGTCGATGCCAATTAAATATTTCATTTCGTTCGTTTTTCGTTACAGACGTTACACGTTACAAAGTTACAATCGTTACAGAATTCAACACAAATCTATCTTCACACATTTTCACATCTTCACATTTTCACATCATTTCGTTACACGTTACAGACGTTACACGTTACAAAGTAACAATCGTTACAGAATTCAACACAAATCTATCTTCACACATTTTCACATCTTCACATTTTCACATCATTTCGTTACACGTTACAGACGTTAC
>CAYSCE010000161.1:5019-7202 GCA_964429475.1 uncultured Bacteroidaceae bacterium
AAAGTAACAATCGTTACAGAATTCAACACAAATCTATCTTCATACATTTTCACATCTTCACATTTTCACATCATTTCGTTACACGTTACAGACGTTACACGTTACAAAGTAACAATCGTTACAGAATTCAACACAAATCTATCTTCATACATTTTCACATTTTCTCATCATTTCGTTACACGTTACAGTCGTTACACGTTACAGGTATCAGGCGTCAGGCGTCAGGTAACAGGCATCAGGCGTTTAGCATTGTGCGTTGAGCGTTCATCCGCCGGTATTATAGAATTCATGCGTATTTGAAGACGTTCCGGACTTTGGCTTATTGCCCAGTGCCATTTCGAAAGCCTTTGCTATGCCCAGTTTCCGGATATTGAATTCTTCGTTGCTGAATAAACAGGGAATGAGATTTCCGTTGGCGGTCAGCCGCAAACGATTGCACGAAGCGCAGTTGCCGCCGTCGCCACCAATCACTTTGCTGAATTCGCCCGTGTTCAGATTCATCAAATGAATGTATCTCACTTCAATTCCGCGTGCATCGGCAAATTGCTGCACCATCTGCGCATCGGGCTCTGCAGGCGACTTCCGGATAACACAATTCAGTTTCACTGGCGTCAGACCTGCAGCAACTGCCGCATCAATTCCGGCCAGAACATCCTGCAGATTTCCACCGCGCGATAATTCCGAAAACCGCACCGGATCAAGTGTGTCAAGACTGATGTTGATACGTTTCAAACCGGCTGCTTTCAATTCTTTGGCGAAGGCAGGTAATAAAATACCATTCGAGGTCATGGTCAGTTCTTCAATTCCATTAATTTCTGAAAGCAACGAAACCAGCTTTACAACACCTTTCCGGACCAGTGGTTCACCTCCGGTGATGCGGACTTTTTTAAGTCCATGCTCAGCTCCATACCGCACCACATCCACAATTTCATCAAATGAAAGAATATCGGAATGATTCAGCATGGGAACGCCATCAGCCGGCATACAATAGGTGCAGCGCAGGTTGCAGCGGTCGGTGACCGACACACGCAAATAATTTATTTCTCGGTTAAAACAATCGAACATCGACCAGAGTCCCTTCTTTAATTTCCAGCTCACCCACTTCCATGGCTATCACGCCGACCGCATTCAGTAAGGAATTGATGTGTGCCGATCCGTGATATTCCTCCTGCACCAGTTGGCCCGATTCATTTACCGAAACCGGATAAAACGATTTTCGCTGTGCTTTTTTCCGGTGAAAGTCCTGTCCCGTAATTCCTTTCATGATGCGGCTTTCAGAGAATTTACCGCCCAGTTTTTTAATCAGTAAAGAACCCAGTAATTCAAACTGCACAAACGATGAAACCGGATTTCCGGGCAAACCCATAATATATTTTTCGCCCAGCTTTGCAAGCGTAGTCGGACGTCCGGGCTGTACTGCAATGCTGTCGAACAGAATTTCGAAACCAATCTGCTGCATGGCTTTCGGCACAAAATCGAAGTCGCCGGCCGACACACCACCACTCAGAAAAACAATGTCATTCGCACTGACAGCCGTTTTCAACGCAGCAACCGTCTTTTCAAAATCATCGGGCACGATGCCGTAATAGGTCGGAATTCCGCCATGCGACGCAATCTGAGCAATCAGCTGAGCTGAATTGCTGTTTCGTATCTGCGAGGCAGCCGGCGTGCAATCGGGCTCTACCAGCTCGCTTCCGGTGCTCAAAACGCCCGCTTTGATCTGCCGGTAAACGTTGATTTCAGTTTTTCCGACCGCGGCCATCACCGCAATATGTTGTGGTTTAAGGAGAGTTGATGCGTGAATGAGCAGCGCACCGGTTTTCATATCCTCGCCTTTGCAAGCAATGTTGCTGTTTTTCGATGTGCCATTGTATGTGACCATTTCATTGTCTACTGTACAATCCTCGACCATCAGCACCATATCGGCGCCGGCGGGTACCGGAGCACCGGTCATTATGCGGATACAGGTACCTTCGGTAACCGGCATCGAAGGCATGACGCCTGCAGGCACTGTTTCGATGACTTTCATGGGTTTTGCAATATCATCAATCCGGCATGCAAAGCCATCTACCGCCGATTTATCGAAAGGCGGCATATCCATATCGGAGCGGATATCTTCGGCCAGTATGCGACCGGCGGCTCTGTCGAAACGGATGGTTTCGGTGCCGGCGATGACAGGCTGA
>CAYSCE010000162.1:0-7179 GCA_964429475.1 uncultured Bacteroidaceae bacterium
CATCAATCTTCGGATTTGGATTGGGAATTTTCATTTCCTTCCTCGGTTTGTCTTCGAGTGCACAGGACACAATTGTTGTACGGGAAAGTATCCATTTTAAAGAAAATCAGCACGATAAATACTTTTTCAAAGGCTTTTCAGGCGATTATGGCCGCGAAGACATTATCTTTTCGGATACACACCACCGGGTGGAATATTGTTATTATGAGGATGAAGTGAGATCATGTTTCGGCCATGATTACTATTTCCTGAATGATTCAACCTTTATGGTCAATGATTCAACATCGGTCTGGCATTTCAGAAAGATGGATGCAAACAATTTCTTTCTCACTCAAACATCAGACAGCGTTGTAAAATCCGGCTATGCGGAATCGCTGATGCCGCTTGTTTTTTCGTCCGATTTGTATGTTGTATCCAATAACAATGGCGATACATTATGGGTTGAAAGATACTCGTATCCAAACCGTTTTTATCCGCATGGCTACAGGAATATTGAACCATATTTTTCAGGATTAAATGGCCGTTTGTATGAATACTACGAAGTAGATACACCCCCGCTGCTCAGCAACGGAGACTCGATTCCGAAAATTGATATTGAATATTTGCGCGGCGGTTGTTTTGGAGAACCAATTGTTTTCATAAGTCTGATTACCTGTATTATCAATACCAGCGGGCATGTATCAGGTGTTGAAGTGGCATTTGGCAATCTTGAAATAAACTGTTATCCGGAAACATACGGTGAGATTGTAACCAAATTAAAGAATATGGGGCCGTTTGTCCCGGCCGTGAAAAACAATCAGCCGGTTGCTGTGCGCTGGTTTGTAAAAATAAATACAATCAACGAACGCTATGAGACTCCATTAAGTAATTTTGATTCTGATGAAATCCGGATGAACCATTTGAAGTGGAAAAATAGTAAGCCCGGGAAAAAATGATTTTAACTTGTCTCCAACCCATTAAGTTGTAAACTGAAAATATAACTTTAAACCAGAAGTAAGGGCTTACTCTACTACTTCCGGATAAAAAAATCCCGATAATTTTTCACCCCAGGCCTGAAACTTTTCGGCAATGGAATTCATCCACGAATTTTCGGAAGACTTCTCCCTGCTCCGGATTTTCCGTCTGCGGTTTTTTTTGTGATCGACACGTTGCCAGTTGACAATAATTTCGTGCTTAAATGTATTCGCCTGCTGCGTTTGCTTATTCCGATGGGTGCTGTAGATTTTCATGGCGCTGAATTTTTTGGTAAAGGTATAGTAGCTAAGACTCTGTTCACAAGCTTATTAAGTACTTAATTCGCTTAATATGAAAATTCAGCTACTGAATAAGCACTTAATTTTTATTCAGAATTCTGAAACAAAATGCTTAATTTTGTAGTTTAACAGCTTATGATATTCAGTTTTTCCAGCGGCCCATTGTCCATAATTCTGGATCAACTGTCGGGGTTATTCCCGACAGCCACCCGTTTTATTGCGCTGGAAAACAATGGATTAACATCAATAAAAATTCAGTTTTTCGACAGCGAAAAGCAGGAATTAAGCGACGGTGGAACACGCCATGATTTTCCTGATCTGAATAAGCTTTTTTCTGCCCGCAACAGTCAGTTTGCCTGGCAGAACGAAAATGATCTGCCTTTTTCATGGGCTCAGGTCCGCCAAAGCAACAATGTGGATATGTTCCGCGAGCTCGAACGAAACGTACTGGTGATTCGGATGGATCACCCGGATTGGAACGGGTTCATTCTGCTCTACTTCAGCAAAAACAAGAAACATTTCGGGCTGCTCGACAGCGAATCAAGCTTCAGTCACGAGAACCGCGAAATCATCGGACAAACCGCTGTCAATGCCGTACAGTATGCGCTGAAAAAAGCTGAATCCGACGCTCTGGTACTTACCAGTATTCAGAAAAGTATGCTGGCCCTTACCGGCAACCGTAAAATGGAAGATCACGGTAACCAGAATCAGGTAAAGCTCCTCGAAAATATGATTGTTGAAATGGCGGTCGAGTTTTTACACAATCTAGGGCGTGATCAAAAAATTTCGGTGGCGCTGAGCCCCGATGCGCGCGAAAAAATACAGTCGTTCCGGGGCAGCCCGGCCAGTCTGCGCCATATGTTGCAGCAAGCCTGCATTTTGTCCGTCAATCTGGGCGCCAAAAATCCGGTCATAATCGAATCGTGGCACCTGATTGCGGGAACCGATGAATACGAAGAAACTGCTGAAGTTGAATCAGTTCCGGTTATTCAGCATCGTCATATGAAAATTTATCAGTGGCTCGACCGCGTCGAAGAAGCTGTAAAAACAGTGATTTCGGGCCGCGAAAATCCAACCGGAGCGCTGGTGGGCAAAGCCATGCAGCCGGCTGTTACAGCCCCAGCCATCAGCGATATGCTGAATAAACAGAAACAGAAAATTCTGGTGTTGCTGAATGAATTTCCCGACCGCTGGCCGCAAACCCGCAATCATTTCAAGCCCATTCAAAACCTGCTGGTCCGCAAGGATTTTGATGAGAGCAAGAGTGCGTAAATCAATGGTTTATGCTCCACAACACAAAATTAAAATTGAACATCCTTTTATAGAACCAGATATTTGTCAAAAAGTAATTGATAAGTTTCTGCTATTCTGAACCTGTCTGACTGTCTGTTGCAGTTAAACCAGACAGGTTCAAAAAAATTCCTGCATCTTACGGCTCAATGAAATCAAAAATACCCAATTGCTTTGGATTTTGCTTTTCCTGCTTCACATAGCCTTTAAAACCGGCCAGATTTATATCAATCACTTTGCGCAGATACAGATTGGGCGTCATGCCTTTCGAAGCGCAGAAATCGGCAAATTTTTCAGCTTTCTGAGCCGAAATGCCAAGTTTAATGGTGCGGTATCTTTTTTTCTTGCGTGCCAAAACCGTTGTATTTGAAGCAAAAGTAAAGAAAATTTATAACTAAGGAATTTAATGCAGGTCGAGGGCAAGGTTAAGGACACCGAACATCGAACACTGAACCTGTCTGCTGGTTTAACTGCAACAGGCAGTCAGGCAGGCAAGGAATTACGAAGGAAGAAGTGTAGTATGAATTACCAATAACCGTTAACCATTAACCGATAACCATTAACCATTAACCGATAACCGTTTCGAACACCGAACCTGTCTGACTGCCAGGCAGGCACTGAACAAGGAAGGAAGAAGGAAGAAGTGTAGTATGAATTACCAATAACCGTTAACCAATAACCATTAACCGATAACCAATAACCATTAACGGGCTACTACCAGTCTTTCTACTTTACAACCGAGATACGAAGTGGCGAGCTCATGCGCCGTCCTGAGCCTGACGAAGGGAACTATTTGAAAAAAAATAATGGGTGAATAAACTTTAAAACTTTTTACCCGCGAAGCGTTGCGCTCTTTGCGTTGTGCTTTATTCCCCGCTTCGTGCAATGAAGCTCTGGGCGATTTTTTCGAAGTGTTTGTTTTTCAATCTTGCCGCAATTTTTCGGGCGTGTTCCAGTAGATGACGACTCACTTCTGGCTTATATTCATACATTGAATGAACCACCAGATTCATGTAATCATACAAATACAATGATTCAGCAGATGGATTCAGATTAACCTTTTTGCCAATCAAATCATTTCCGCCTTTACAAACCGTTTCGAATTGCCCAACCTTGTCTAAAGCCAGATGCATATAAAACATCATCTTTTGCAAACTGTCCACTTCAATCGTGTATTCCTGATCTTCGATGTATTCGTCCAAAAACTGATTGAAATGCGGAGTGAATGCAAATATCAACTCATGCTGTCCGGCAACATACAGCGCTTCAGCTATCTGAGGAATAAAAATAATCTGCCTGATCATTGGAATCGCATTCACCTCGTTGAGAATAAATTGCAGTTTCTTTTCATACCACGATGCAGGTGTACACGGCGATGAAAAGAATTTATACATAATCTGGCAGGCATGAAATCGTGCTACCGGGTAGTAGTTTGGAATACTCTCATTGGTGATTTCATCGGCATTATAGCGCTTGAAAAGCGCATACCCGGTCTTCAGAAAATCTTTCAGATTTTGCGCGTACAAATGTCTGTACATGATCATACACCAGGCCCAGATGTCATTTTCCATAAAACTGTCGCTGGTCGGCCTGATGTTTTTTAAATAATATTTCTCTACAATATCGCCATAATAGATGACAACACCATCCATATCCACCATATGATTGAAATACAAATTCCGCATGTTCGATTCGCGCGCAATAGCAGGAATCAGTGCGTTTCGCGCGTCTTCCGATCTGCTGATAGCTCTCGCCAGCAAACGCACAATTCTGTAATCACTTCTCGTTTCAAAATCATCAATTATGGCAGGTGCCATCTTATACAGGTATTCAATAACCGGCACATATGCCTTGTTTTCGATGCAACTCTGCAAAAGCATTAGCTCATTGTTGCTTACGCCCTGAAACAGGCCTGGCGCAGGATTTAGAATTCTGTTTTTACTCTCGTCTGTTTCATGCTGACTTTTGGCAACAAACGAGTTCCAGTCGGTGTATCCGCAATATTCCGATAATGAATCCAGCGTGAATTTCGATGGAAAACTTTTTGAAACAACCACTCCAATTAGCCGGGCCAGAGTGAAATCGGACAACTTAATGCCATTTTCAGCAAGTAATTTTTCAGATAACTCACGACAATCGGAAATAGTCTCCAACTGATTGCCCGACTTTATGCGGATTTGTTCAATCAGTTTCAGGAGCGAAATCTCGGAAAAGTGCTTTAATCCTGCTGGCATATAGTGTTAATCAGGCAAATATACATATTATTACTTCAAATAGTTTTAATATTTCCGCTCTTTGCAATATTTGTTTATGCTTCATATTTATATGCCCGGCTTATGATCTTTTAATGAGATGATTAAAATATTTGGCAATAATTAACAGTATCATTGTAGTACATTAATTATGAATATATACATTTGTACTGTTAATTTACCTATGAACGCGAAACAACAAATCTTTGCTGCTGTTTTTATTGCAATGTCTGTGCATTGTGTTGCTCAGGACACCATTATTCAACTGAAGCCAGTTGAGATTTCAACCAGCAAAGATGAAATTGTTCGTCTGGCACCGCATTACGAACTGATTAATCAGGATGTAATCCAGCTGCAGACGCTTTCGAAAGAAATGCCGGCCATGCTGTCGCAACTGCCCGGAATTCATTCTGTTTCGGGTAGAGGTATTGGTGATACGGAACTGCGTATCCGCGGATTTGATGTCAGTAATATTCAATTGCTGATCAACGATATCCCCGAATCGTTTGTCGATGAAGGCTGGACATACTGGTCCAATTTCACAGGAATCGAAGATTTTACTCAAAGCGTGTTTGTTACAAAAGGAGTCAGCAATACTCATCCTTTCAGCAAAGCGGGCGGAACAATTTCCATTCATCTGCTCGAAGCATCGGCTGCAAAATTCACGCGCTTTTCATCAAGCTACAGCCAGTTATCGGGCAATAAAATCAATTTCACTCTCAGCAGCGGATTGCTTAAAAATGGCTTTGCATGGGCTGTTGGTGGCACCTATCGTTTTGGTTCTTCTTATAAGGACGAAACATGGTTTCGTGGTGGAAATTATTTCTTCAATGCTTCAAAGAAACTGAATTCCAAACATACATTACAGCTGACTGTTTTCGGTGCACCACAGCAACATGGTCAGGCTTCGGATTATTTACCGGATTCTGTATTACAGGGAAAAGAACTTTCTTACAACCCTTCCTGGGGCTATTTGAATGGTGAACCTAAACAACGCAGCATTAATTTTTATCACCGCACTTTTATACAGCTGAAACACCAGGCCGAATTCAGTAAAAAAAATCAGCTAAAATCGATTCTCAATTTCTCAAATGGCTCGGGCGGCGCAACTGCAAACTTTGGAAATTCCTTGCCGGGAAACGAACAGATTGATTTCGATGCTGCTTATTCAGCTAATCAGAATAATTACGACTCGACATTCGGAGGCAATAACGCGCTGTATTTTCTGGGCGATTTTGTTCATCAGGAAGCCAGCTTGTCGTTGTATTCCGAATTGAATCATCACTTCTCCGATTCGGCCCGCATCGATGCAGGTATTCTAGCCTATTCTTCGCTTTTTATCAAAAATAACGGCCGTGTCAGCGATTTGCTTGGCGCCGATTTTCAGGTCTATCCGGGCGAAACCTCTGTGCGCCATGAAGGTGATGTCATCTGGTATAAAAATAAGGCCAGCCGCCATGGAGCCGGCGTTTTTGCCACCTGGGTGAAAACAGCTGATAAAATGGATTATTCAGTTTCGGGTTCATTCATACGCTCAACAGGTAGCTACACCGAATTATTCGATTTACCCGGTTCTGCCATCGAAAGAACCGATATGAAGTGGTTTAGCAGCTACAATGTAAAAGGATCGGTGCAGCGCCAACTGGCAAATAATCTGGCCGCCTATGTTACAGCTGGCTTTCAGCATCGCAGGCCTCCGGTGCTGTTTATTGGAAAAACCGTAATTGATAATTTGATTCCTGAAAACTTCACTACAGTAGAAGCGGGTATGCGCCGGAGTTTCGATAATCCGTTCCTGGGACAGATTCACGGCAGCGTGTATTATACGGCCCGCCGCAATCAGAACTTTATAAACTATTACACCGACGGCCTCAGTGGTGAAACTTTCACCTTTTCTGTCGAAGGTCTCAACAGCCGGTACATGGGCGCTGAGCTGGAATTCGAAGCCAACTATTCCGAAAAATTCATGGGTTCCGTAGCTGTTTCATACAACAATGTGATGTGGCTCAACAATATTCAAAGCACTGTAACCGACCTCTCAGGAGCACCCATCGATACCATCGTGCTGAACGCGAAAGGAATTTTCGATGGTAATCAACCTCAATTTGCGGCCAATATTTCGGGACTGTACACCATCAAATCGCATTATCAGATTTTTGCCGAAGCACGCTACAACGGCCTCAATTACAGCTGGTTCAATATTCTTAATTACGCAGGTAGCAACGAAGTAAAACAAAGCTGGCAAATCCCGGATTATGTACTTGTAGATCTGGGTGTTGCATACAAAGTTAAGCTCCGTAATAAGGTCGATATGCGCCTTTCGGCCACCATTCACAATGTGCTCGATAATCATTATATCGCCGAAGGTATTGATGGTGCCAACC
>CAYSCE010000163.1:0-7110 GCA_964429475.1 uncultured Bacteroidaceae bacterium
ACCGGGGAAAGGAACCACGTTCAGACTGATCCTTCCGGTTAAATAAAACATGTATGAAACATTTTCTCATTTTCGCATCGGTATTATTCCTGCTCTCATCGTGCAGTATTTTCAGTAAAGAAAAAAAGAATTCGCCCGAATACGTTTCCAAAATGTTTTTGACTCATTTTCAGAAACTCGAATTCGATGAAGCTGCCGAATTTGGAACAGAGAAAACAAAATTAGCGTTGAAGATTCTGAAAAGTCTTTCCAACATGGTTCCCGAGGAAACCCGCAATCAGAATACTTTCAGCAATGCCGAAGTACAAAATTGCACAGTTGACGGCAACACGGCACAATGCACGTATACGGCCAACGGCAAAACCGAAACCATCAATCTGGTCAGACAGGATGGAACTTGGCTGGTAGATCTGAAATTAGAGCAGAAAAAAAAGTCGGGTCCGGGGAAATAAAAAGCTGCCCTAACAGGTTACTTCCTCATTCACTAAAACCCGGTCGTAGAAGGCATTAAAAGCGTCAATATAGTTTTCTTCGCCCTGATACGGCAGCATTGGAAGTTTGCTCTTTTTGGCATATTCCAGTACTTCTTTATTCACATTTTCGGAACCGACAATAATTCCGTCAGCAAAATCAATGGCTGTCTTCATCCATGAAGCATAGGTGCGCTCTTTCTTCATATGAGGAAGGTGCGCAGCTGTCAGATCATCCATGACTATGTTGGGAACAAGCAGTTCGGAAAAATAATTTTCAAAATGATCGTCGTACAGCGACAAAATGATTTTGCTTTCGCTGAAAATCGGATGCTTGTTGTATACTTTCTTTACGTAAGGAGCTGTGAGTGCGGTAAGCCAGCCATGACAATGAATAATGTCGGGGGCCCAGCCAAGTTTTTTTACGGTTTCGAGTACTCCGCGATTAAAAAATGCCGAGCGGGCATCATTGTCGATGTAAAATTTATTGTCCTTATCGTGCAGGATAAACTTGCGGTGAAAATAATCTTCGCTGTCGATGAAATATACCTGCATGCGGGCTTGCTGAATACTGGCCACCTTAATAATAAGCGGATGGTCGGTATCATTAATAATAATATTCATTCCCGAAAGGCGGATCACTTCATGAAGCTGATGCCGGCGCTCGTTGATACAGCCAAAGCGT
Organism: uncultured Bacteroidaceae bacterium; assembly: GCA_964429475.1. Taxonomy (GTDB): domain Bacteria; phylum Bacteroidota; class Bacteroidia; order Bacteroidales; family DTU049; genus GWF2-43-63. The sequence goes on from CAYSCE010000163.1 coordinate 1,156, forward strand.
GGCATAAAAGTACGGATCTCTTTTCCTCGTTCCTGGGTTCCCTGCGGCAGATACCTGCAAACTGTTCCCATCTGACTGTCCCTCAAATAAGGGGTAATTTCCTGAGACACATACAGAATTTTAGCTTTTTCCATAACGATGCAAGGGCTAATAAATAATATGCAAAGTTACGATTTTTTTCGCATATATGTCGAAAAAAGAGTATAGTTTTGTACTTTTTTTCGCCTGATTATGAATATATTCCGCACAATAAAAGAATACCAAGACTGGCGCAACAGTTTAACAGATGAAAACCATATCGGCTTTATTCCGACCATGGGTTTTCTGCATCCGGGACACATTTCTCTGGTCGAAGCCTCGGTTAATGAGAATGATTACACGGTCGTCAGTATCTTTGTGAATCCTACACAGTTTAACAATCCCGAAGACCTTGAGAACTATCCGCGCAATGAGCAACGCGATCTCGAAATGCTTGAAAAAGCAGGCACAGACGCAGTTTTCATCCCTTCGGTGTCCGAAATGTATCCGGAGCCGGAAACAAAGACTTATTCCTATCCCGGACTCGACGATGTAATGGAAGGTGCCAAACGCCCGGGTCACTTCAACGGGGTAGCCATGGTGGTTTCAAAGCTGTTCGACATTGTGCAGCCAAATATTGCCTACTTCGGCCAGAAAGATTATCAGCAACTGATGATTATCTGTCAGCTGGCGAAACAATCCTTTCCATCCATTCAGATTAAAGGAATGCCCATTGTGCGCGAAGAAGACGGGCTGGCTATGAGCTCGCGCAATTCACGGCTTAACGCCGAAGAGCGCGAAATTGCGCCACTGATTTCAGAAGTATTGAAACGCTCTGCTCAGCTTATTCAGGAATTTACTCCTGCCGAAGTTAGTGCCCACTGTACACGCATGCTGGCCGGTAGCGGAATAATAGATCCTGAATATTTTATCATTGCCGATGCTGAAACACTCCGGCCCATCGAAAACAAAGGAGATGCAAAGCACGCAAGAGCTTTTGTGGCTGCATGGCTGGGCAAAGTCAGACTCATCGACAATTACGAATTATTTTAGTAATTTTGCAGCATGAATATACAGGTGTTGAAAAGCAAGATCCACAAAGCCACGGTGACTGAGGCTGATCTGTATTATACAGGAAGCATCACCATCGATGAAAACCTTATGGATGCTGCAGATTTGATTGAGTTCGAAAAAGTTCATGTGTTGAACATCAATAACGGAGAACGGCTCGAAACCTATGTTATAAAAGGAGCCCGCAACAGTGGAACCATTTGTATGAACGGACCTGCAGCACGCAAAGTAGCTCCGGGTGATACTGTCATCATTGTTTCCTATTGTTCGATGGATTATAACGAGGCAAAAACTTTCAGGCCGTCGATTATTTTTCCCGACAAGAACAATTCATTGTAGCTTTGAAAAAAACAATTCTAAAAACTGCTCAGACCATTGCTTTTATCGGGCTGGGTGTGTTCTTCATTGTGTATTTCTGGGGGAAATTAACGGCAAGTCAACAGGATAAAATTATTTCCAACTTTCTCAAGGCTGATTATTTCTGGGTCGTTCTGGCTCTTATAGCCGGTATTTTCAGCCATCTTTTTCGCGCTGCACGCTGGAATTTGCTCATCGAAACCATTGACAAACCACCTACGCTCAAAAAATCTTTCTGGTCGCTCATGGCCGGATATCTGGCCAATCTTGCCGTTCCGCGCCTTGGCGAAATTACACGCGCCGTTTTATTATCGAAACAATCAAAAATTTCATTCGATAAATTATTCGGAACCGTTGTCGCTGAGCGGGCTTTCGACTTCTTCTTTTATCTTGCACTTTTTTTTGCAACAATCGGAATTTTCTGGAACAACCTCCGTGACTATGTCATCAACCGCTTCATGGGCGGCCTGAACGAAAAAGTGGGATTTTTATACAGCTGGAAAATCTGGCTCATCATGGGTGTTTTAATCGCGCTGTTTATTGCGGGAATAATTACGCTCAACAAATTTAAACACATTGCATTCATTCAGAAAATCCGAAAGGTCGCTCTTAATCTGATCAATGGTTTTTTATCAATTTTCAGACTTAAAAAAACAGGACTGTTTCTCCTTTACACCATTCTGATCTGGGTGATGTACTGGCTTGAGATTTTTCTGATTTACTTCAGCAGTCCTTCAACCAGCAGTCTGTCGGCCGAATCGGCATTTGTCGTTCTTGTATTCGGCACTATCGGTATTATTGTAATTCAAGGAGGTATCGGTATTTATCCGGTCATCGTTTCCGAAGTACTGCTGATTTACGGCGCCGATATTACCGACGGGTTTACCATTGGCTGGCTCTCGTGGACCGTACAGACTATTATGATCCTCATTCTGGGACTGGCCGCATTTATTATGATCAACATTCAAAAGAAAAATAAAAATGGACTGCCGTCAACCGATACTCAATAAAATTGTTTCACGCGAACAGTTGATTCAGCGCGTGAATACATGGCGAAACGAACGTCAGACCATCGTGTTTTCGAATGGCTGTTTCGATATTATTCATCCGGGTCATGCCCGCTATCTGGCTTCAGCTGCAGCACTCGGCAGTCGCCTTGTGTTGGGCGTCAATACCGACCAATCAGTTCAACGACTCAAAGGAATGCAGCGCCCGGTAATTTCTGAAAACGACCGCTGCGAACTGCTTGCCTCATTTCAATTCATCGATGCTGTTTGTCTCTTCGATGAAGATACGCCGCTGGAGCTCATTAAATCAATTGTTCCCGATATTCTTGTCAAAGGAAAAGACTACACGGTCGATCAGATTGTTGGTGCTGACATCGTTTTGCAACACGGCGGAAAAGTAGAAACCATCGAACTTGTGGAAGGATACAGCACGTCGGCGCTGATTGAAAAAATTAAAGCTTTATAATGATTGCAGAAACAATTCGTTTAAGCAATTGACAGAAACTTTTTACTTTAGCAATAGAAAACATCCTTCATTAGATGCTATTCAAAACAATTCAATCTGTAACCGGAATGAAAAAAATTGTCGCGTACTTAAATAAAAAGCCATTATTAATCTGGGCTGTATTATTATTGTTACTGTACATCCTGCTGGATTACTTTCTGGTTATACTGTACCAGCCTGCGGGGATGCATTTCTATCGTCAAACCGATTCACTTTCTTTTGTTTTGTATTATCTGCACAACGGCCTTGATTTTTTCGATGCCGGAGTTCTGAATCTCGGGCAAAATGAAGGAAAAGCACTTGCTGAATTTCCAATCCTGTACTATTTTTCAGCACTATTCAGCAAATTGTTTGGATTTCATCCGGCATACTTACGAATCATGCATCTCATTATCATTACCATAGGTTTTACCTTTCTTTTCAAAATGTTGATTGAAGTTTTCGATCAAATCGTTTACGCGCTAATCACTACATTTCTTGTCATGTCATCAACGGCCCTGCTTTATTACGCCAATAATTTTCTTCCCGATTCGCCTGCACTGGGACTCTGTTTCATTGGTATGTTCCATGCCTGGAAGTATTACACCACAGAGAACAAAAAGCACATCGTTCCAATGATGCTGCTATTTACTTTTTCCTGTTTGTTAAAAGTCACTTTTTGCGTATATCCCGCAGCATTTCTGGCAACGTTGTTTATCCAACATCTGATTTCAAAACAATCGTTGAAATCGTTTTTTAGCGTCCATAAACGTTTTCTGATCTTCTTTGCTCTGTTTGTATTCATAGTTGCAGCATGGTATTTCTATGCTATTTATTACAATCAGATATACCACTCTGGCATGTTTAACACCAAGCCCTGGCCTATCTGGAACATGTCAGCAAATGAAATTGCGGTTGTTTGGGACTTAATGAGTAACTATTGGGATGTCAACTACTATTACCCGACGGCGAAACACTTATTATGGATTTTGTCTGTTGTGGGTTTAATTCCATTGTTTAAACGTAACCAAATCTGGGTGTTTTCCATACTATCGGCAATGGCAGCATTAACGTATGTTGCATTTTTCTTCTTCTCGTTCCGCGATCACGATTACTATTTTCTGGTGCTGATTCCTGCCATTGCATGGATGGCTGCATCAGGCATTCAGAATCTGCGACTGTTGTTGCCGCGCGTGATGAAATCACCGTTTCCGGCCCTGATATTGACATTAATTGTTGTACTTAGTGTCATTTACGCTCAGAAAAAAATTCACCAACGATACAATTCTCCGATCGATAAATGGTCGGCTGCAGCTTATCGCGTGCATGAATCCGAAGATTTTATCCGATCAAAAAATATTACACAAAACGATAAAATTGTAGTTGTCGGCGACTTTACTCCAAACGGCAGTTTGTATTTCCTCAATCAGCACGGATGGCAGATTGCTGACACAACAGACCAAGGATCAAAGCAGATTAAATACGCCATTCAGAGCGGCGCCTGTTGCCTTATTATTGCCGAAGACTCGCTCAATAACTGCAGTGCAGTCAAACCATTTATCCATTCACCTATTGGAGGCAATAACAAAATCTCGCTATACAAGTTATAACGAAAAACTGCTCCGAAGCACAATGTAAAACACTTTACAAAAACCTCACTTCCGTAATTCCTTCGCCTCCAAACTGCAGCGGAGCATCGGCAAATTCAAGCATGTCCTTGTATTGTCCGAGATGTTTGCGGATCATCGTGCGCAATACGCCATAGCCTTTTCCATGCAGAATCGAAAACGAACGGATGCCTGTCAGTAATGCGTCATCGAGAAATTTATCCAGCTCAGCAATGGCCTCATCGCCGCGCATACCGCGGAAATCGAGCTGATACGGAGTTTCTTTTTTCTCCGAAATCAGTTTTACTTTTTTGGTTGCAGCTTGCTGCTTTTGTTTTTGTACCGGCACAACTGTCAATCGTGCTTTATCAACTGTCAGTGCAGCCAGATCGAACTGAACACGCACTTTGTTATTTTTGATTTCGACCACAATTCCTTTTTCTGTACCATCATCGAGCCGCACACAATCACCTACTGAAACCGGCTTTGACTGCGGCTGAACAGTGGGCTCTGTCGTTTTCAGCGGTAAGCGCTCAATGGGTTTTGCCGGAATTTTTTTCAACGTGGAAGCCTTCTTCTCAAACTCGGCGCGAATGAGTTTTACCTTTTCTTTCTCAGCCTGCTCCTGCCTGATCTCGCGAATGGTTTTTTCAATCAATGTATTCGTGTCTGCCAGAATATTTTTCGCATCAGCTTCAGCTTTTGCGATAATCCGGTCGCGTTTTTCAACAATACTTTTATTGAGCTTGTTGTATTTTTCAACCAGCTCGCTCACAAAATCACTGGCCAGATCAAGCTGTTTGCGCCGTTCTTCGATTTTGACTTTTTCGTTTTCAAGGTCCTGAATCATCTTCTCCATCTCAATGCGTGCCGTGCCGATTTTCGAAGAAGCTTCTGTAATCAACTCCTGCGGAAGTCCGATGGATGCTGCAATTTCAAGCGCAAATGAACTGCCGGGCTTGCCGGTTTTCAGTTTATACAAGGGCTTCAGCAAATCATTGTCAAACAACATCGCTCCGTTGATGACTCCTGCATGATTGGCTGCAAACATTTTCAGATTAAAATAATGCGTGGTAATGACACCATACACGCCTTTTGCATTCAATACTTCAAGTACCGCTTCGGCAATGGCACCGCCACTTTCAGGCTCTGTGCCGCTTCCGAATTCATCAATCAGAATCATGGTTTTGCTGCTGCCCCGCTCCATGAAATTTTTCATATTCAGCAAATGCGATGAATATGTACTTAAATCATTTTCGATGGATTGCTGATCACCTATATCGGCCAGAATTTCTTCGAACGGAAATAACATGGTTCCTTCGGCAGCAGGCACCAGAAAACCGCATTGAAACATATATTGCAGCAATCCCGTTGTTTTCATCGCCACTGATTTTCCACCGGCATTCGGACC
>CAYSCE010000164.1:0-7104 GCA_964429475.1 uncultured Bacteroidaceae bacterium
GCCCATTTCGCCTTCGATTTCGCTCTTCGGAGTTAATGCTGCCACTGAGTCAATGACAATGATATCGATGGCGCCTGAGCGGATCAGATTCTCGGTTATTTCGAGTGCCTGTTCACCATTGTCGGGCTGCGAAATAAGCAGATTCTCGACATCGACACCCAATCGCTTTGCATAGGTAATATCGAACGCATGCTCGGCATCGATAAAAGCAGCAATGCCGCCTTTTTTCTGCGCTTCGGCAATAGCGTGAATAGCAAGCGTTGTTTTACCGGAACTTTCCGGTCCGTAAATTTCAATCACACGGCCTCGTGGAAATCCGCCAACCCCAACTGCCAGGTCAATACCAATGCTGCCAGTGGATATCACTTCGAGTTCTTCAATAGGATTGTCGCCCAGTTTCATAACAGATCCTTTGCCATAGGTCTTATCCAGACGCTCGATGGTCATCTGCAATGCTTTCAGTTTTTCCGAGTTTACCGGATTTTCTTCTTTTTTCTCTTTGCTCATATCGTGTTTTATTTAATTATTCCAAGAATCTGATCAGTACTGGCTTTGGTGTCCACTTTCGAAATCACTTCTTCGATGATTCCGTTTTCATCAATAATAAAAGTGGTGCGCAAAATGCCGTCGAATGTGCGTCCCATGAATTTTTTAGGTCCCCACACGCCATATGCTTTGATGATGGTTTTGTCGGTATCGGCCACCAGCGGAAACGGCAGCTGATACTTGTCGGCAAATTTCATGTGCGATGCTTCGCTGTCGGCGCTGATGCCAATTACTTCATAGCCTTTCTTCAGCCACATGTCGTAGTGATCGCGGAAGTCACAGGCTTCGGCCGTACAACCGGGGGTTGAGTCCTTCGGGTAAAAATACAGAATAACCTTACGACCTTTCAGATCGCTCAGCTGGTGCTGTTTTCCATCGTTTCCGGTGTAGGTAAAATCCGGTGCCTGTTTGCCTTTTTCCATGGTCGGGAAATTTGGTTTAAAATTACTACTTATAATGTAATGGACAAGAAATTTGTTTTCAACATTTCGCCGACAAAAGTATATGGTTCAATTTATCCGATCCGGTTAATAAGTATTTACTTTCGTTTGTAAACGGATTTAAACGTTTGTTGTCGGATAAAGTGTCTGATAATCGTAGTTTCGCAAATTCATGTCGCTTGTAAGAGCAAGGTAAAATTTGGCTGTTTCAAAAAAAAACATTATCTTCGTAATTGCTTTAGCAATTGTCTTGATTATCAGCATATAGCATGCGTTGCCATTTATTCAGACAAAAAGCAGTTCAGTATTAACCCCAATAATGGCAACAGAAAGGATTTGATGAAAAATGAGAATTTCTTGTACCAACCAAGACATTACAACAGTATTGACCTGTGGAAGGACGTCACACGTGATCAATGGAATGATGCAGGCTGGCAACAGGCCAATTCAATCCGAACAGTAGAACAGTTGAAAAGGGTAATTCGACTCACCGGGTATCAGGCGGCAGAAATTGAACGTACATTGCAGACCATGCGTCAGGAAGGAAAAGAGCCCATGCGAATTACGCCATATTATGCCTCGCTTATGCAGTCCGATCCATTTCATCCAAAAATGCTCCCGGGCGAAAAAGAAAAGTATCGATTAGATCCGGTTTTCTGGCAAAGTGTTCCGACACCAGCCAATCTGCTTTTTCCCGATACCGGAGCCGAAGGCGCCATGAGTGAAGGCAGCCGGAGCTTTGGTGCAGCCTATCAGCGATATCCGAACCGCGTGGCGTTGTTTGTGGCGCCAAACACCAATTGTGCATCGTATTGTGTTCATTGTCAGCGCGCCAAGTCGCTTGATTGCACCAACGAAGTCAACAGGACAGAAATTGATAAAGGCTTATTCTATATTTCGCAAAACCCAAATATCAACGAGGTGCTGGTTACGGGTGGTGATGCGCTTATGATCAGCCGTAAACGCCTGCAGTATATTCTTGAAGAATTGAGTAAAATCGGGCATTTAAGAGTTATACGAATGGCAACAAGGGTTCCGGTTGTTTTACCAATGGGTATCACTGATGAATTACTGCAACTGATCAATGAATCCTCGAACCGCTTCAGCACAGGGATTGCAAAATATGTGTATTTCATGACCCATATCAATCATTATCATGAAATAACCGAAGATATGGCAGCCTGTGTAAAACGTATACGAAATCATGGATTTACCATCCGAAATCAGACTGTGTTGCTGAATCATGTAAACGACTATTATAAAACGCTGGCCGAGACATTCCGGCGCATGTTCTGGATTGGGGTTCATCCATATTATCTGCTGCAATGCCACAAAGAAAAAGGCATTGTTCATTTTATCACTCCGGTCCAGGTAGGCAAGATTTATATGAAACACCTGCAAGGCTGGATTTCAGGCATAACGATGCCGCGATATGCGGTAAATATTGAAGGTGGTGGAGGAAAAGTGCTCCTGATGCCATCGGGACACGATACCCTGAACAGCGATGTTCAAATCGATGAAAAGATTTCGGAAAGTTTTGCCATGGTCACTACCTGGGATGGGAAAACCATTCAGCGGTATGAATCGCTCGGCCGTTCAGAGCGTAAAGAATATGAAGAAGCCGTGGCATTGATGGATCGGTTTATTGGTCGCAAAGGTGTGTTTTTTCCAAAGATTATTATTGTGGATAAACAGGGAAATCACATTGAAACCACCAACAGAACCAAGCTTCCATTAATTGAAAAAATGAAAAAGGCTGAATTGCTGGATTATTCATTGCACAGCGAAGAAATGCCTTTAACCAATCCGGCTGATATTGCCGATGAACTTGAAAAAGCATTTATTGAATCAACCTTCAATAGAAAATAAAACATGTTTGCAACACGATTATTCAAAGAATTCTGTATGTGTGAAAAAGGCAGCGGTATGTTGCTGATTCTAACAACGATTTTTTCACTGACAGTAGCCAATTCCTTTCTGGGTGGTGATTACATAAATTTCTGGCAGATAAAACTTGCCGGTGTCAGTATTGAGCATTGGATAAACGACGGATTAATGGCGGTTTTTTTTCTGATGATCGGACTCGAGCTTGAGCGCGAGATTTACAAAGGCGAATTATCGAATCCTCGTGATGCTTTGTTGCCTGTTTTTGCGGCAATTGGCGGCATGCTGATACCAGCCGTATTGTATATGATTTTTAATGCAAATACCGCCTACAGCGCCGGATTTGGAATTCCGACAGCTACCGATATTGCATTTGCACTGGCCATTCTGATGTTGCTTGGCGACCGTGTTCCGGTTTCATTAAAGGTGTTTCTGACTGCGTTGGCTGTTATTGATGACCTGGGCGCCATCATCGTCATTGCAGTGTTTTACACCAAGACAATTTTGTGGTCGGCTCTGGCTGCGTCATTTGGCATTTTTGCATTGTTGCTGATTTTGCGCGTGTATACAGTCCGGTGGCTGATCATATATATTGCCGGTGGTATTGCCATGTGGTATTTCATGCTGCAGTCGGGTGTTCATGCAACCATAGCCGGTGTTTTGCTGGCCTTTGCCATACCCTTCGAAAACGGTGATGAACAATCGCCTTCCTGGAAATTACAACATTTTCTGCACAAACCGGTTTCGTTTTTTATTGTACCACTGTTTGCCATGGCCAATACAGCCATCATTATCAACACTGATCTTGGAAAACTCTTTTCGGAATATTACTCCATCGGTGTTATGGCTGGCCTGATAATCGGCAAACCACTTGGAATAATCGGGTTTAGCTATGCCGCTGTACAATTGAAACTGGCCAGGCTACCGGAAGACATTGGCTGGAAATCGCTGCTGGGAACAGGTTTTCTGGCCGGAATCGGTTTTACCATGTCTATTTTTATTACTATTCTGGCTTTTTCTGACGCAAACGTTATCAGCAACACCAAATTTGTCATTCTTATTTCATCGCTGGTTGCAGGAAGTGTCGGATATTTAATACTGCGAACCAACAACAGGGATGCAATAACAGCCACAACGGAAAACAAAATATGATATTTGTCATTTCAGCTGGCATTTCTCACATACAAACAGTACTTTTGCATCAATAAAAACAACACAAAATTTTTAAATACCCAACACCCATGAAATTCACACGTAAAGCAAGCGCCAACTGGCAGGGATCAGGAAAAGAAGGAAAAGGAACACTGACAACAGGCAGTACCGTTCTGAACAACACACAATATTCATTCAGCTCTCGATTTGAAGAAGGCATTGGCACCAATCCCGAAGAGCTTGTTGCAGCAGCCCATGCCGGCTGTTTCACCATGAAGCTGAGCTTCGTACTAGGCGAAAACGGTTTCACACCCACCAGCCTCGATACCAAATCGGGCATTGTGTTCGAAGACGGAAAAATCACCGAAATCAATCTGAAACTCACCGGTGTTGTGCCCGGAATCGATGCTGCAAAATTTCAGGAACTGGCACTCATAGCCAAAGAAACCTGCCCCATCAGCGGATTGCTGAATACAACTATAAATCTTGAAACAACTCTGGCATAACCCTTCAGAATTAAATACCCTAATCTACCATGAGGCGCAGACTTTTTCTGCGCCTTTTTTATTATTGAAAAGTATTTTAATATTTATAGAATTTTTTATTAATCATCCCTTTTTATGCCAGTCACCTACTGCGATTGCAATTGCGAGCCTGTCGAATAGCCGATCTCCGAAATATCTGCGGTTTAGTTTGTAGCAGAACTCATCAAGATATGCCTGAAGATATTTGCCTTTGATTTTATGATAGATACCCAGCAAAGTACGTTTTGCATTGCTAATTGCCACATGTACCCATTTAAGAGTGTTTGTTGTGACTTCTTCTGAGGATTTTTCCACGATATGGACTTCAACATATTCTGAAATATTGACATAGCTTGTACTCTTATCTGAGAACACAATGCTTTTTTCATCTATGCTTTGTTCAACCATCTGATCTATATTTTCGGCCTTGTGATTTTCCAAAACTTTCATCTTGAAAAAGCGGCACTGATTGCTTTTCTTGCCTGTATTCAAGTCTTCAAGCGGTGTGGACTCTGCCATTACTCCAACATTCTTTTTCTTTTTGCTGCCTCGGCCACGTTTCTGATTTTCTTTATCCTCTTTGCTTGTTTCGGTTACAAAATAACCTTCGTCAATTTCTATCATGCCCTCAAGCTGATAAAGATCTTCTCTCTGCCCCATTGCAGCACGAATCTTATGCATCATTGCCCAAACCGGCTCATATCGTTTATATCCCAACTGCCGCTGCAACTCGGTTGCTGATATTCCTTTCTTGCTATGAGTCATAAATGCCATGGCCAAATACCATGTGCGAATTGGCAGATTTGAATTTTCCATCATCATTCCACTTCGCAACGTAGTCCTGAACTCACATTCAGCACATTGCCACATGTCTTTCGCTTTCAACCAGTAGTGTTTCTCGCATCCACAGCGCTTACACACTATACCTTCTTTTTCCCGAACATGCCTGAAATGCTCTCTACAGCTTTGTTCATCAGGAAAGTCTTCAATGAATTTGATTATTTTCACGTCAAATAATTTTCCCATAAGATATAGGATTTTTTTATTCTGGCATCATTGCGGAGGTGCAAAATTTTTTTACTCAAAAAAGCACAAACAGTAAAATATTTTTTACTTTTGGTCAGAAATTTAATTCTGCTGAATGGCAAAACATGTATTTTTGTATATAAAACTCCATTTCAACAACCTATACAAATGTTGTGACACGCTTTGTAATTTGAATAACCCTGAGAAGATCAAACAATTTTGTGCTATAGTCAATATTTACCATCGCCGAATAGTATCCAAAAAAAATCAACAGTCATGAAAAAATCATCAATCATTTTGTTTTTTGTTTTGCTGATCACGGGACTAATGCCTCCTTCAGCATACGGTCAGCAATTTTATGTTGGCATTGATGCCGGTTATGGATTGAAAATCAACTCGTCCAATTACGGTTGGTACAACGATAGTTATGATCGAGACGGATCAGTATCAACGTACAATAACGTTCGTTTTTCTCTTGGGCAGGGACTTCAGACAGGAGTTGCCGCCGGCTGCATGTTTAATAATAATTTCGGAATTGAGGTTGGCCTTGCATATCAGATTGGAGCACCAATAAAATCGCATTACTACGTAAGTGATACCACTGGTTCAAGTTATGAAAATATGAACTTCAGTAAATCGGCACAATCCATCCGAATCACGCCTGCTTTCATCATGCAGGCAAAGCCAGATGCGACTTTTTCGCCCTTTTTAAAAATGGGCCTGATTTGTTCTATGGCCAGCATGGAAGAAATTCATGAAGGGGTTGATTATATGGGCGATTATGTTGTTTACCGCTGGAATTATTCAAAAGGTCTTAATCTGGGTGCTCTTTCTTCGTTAGGTGCGGTGTTTAATATAAATGACAATCTTGCACTGGTGGGCGAAGTGAAAATTCAGTTACTGAATTATGCACCTGCAAGAAGTGAATACACTGAATGCTCCGTGAACGGTGTTGACCTGCTACCAGGTATGAGCACATCTGATAAAATAACCGAATACGTACATTCATACTCATACGATCCAAATGTTGTACAATTGTCAACAGAGCCTAAAACAAGTTTAAGGGAACCATATTCACTCAATAGTTATGGATTTCAGCTTGGACTAAGGTTTAAACTTTAAACAACATTCAAAATAATTTTTTTTAACTTTCAAATTAATAAAAGCTATGAAAAACATCATCCAAATATCGGTTTTTGCAGCAATACTTGCTGTAATTAATTCAACGGCATTGTATGGCCAACAGTATTACATTGGATTAGATGCAGGATACGGCTTGAAAATAAATTCGCCAACCAATGCATGGAATACCTGGAATACCGAAATTACAGAAACAAGCATTTCACATGAAATCACCTCCTATTCGCTTGGTCAAGGATTTCAGGCGGGTCTTTCGGTTGGTTATATGTTCAATGAAAACATGGGAATTGAAGCTGGAATAGCCTATCAGAATGGTGTGCCTGTAAAGTCGCACTTTTTACAGAATGAGAATAATTATTCCTACAATGTATATTACAAACTATCTGCACAAT
>CAYSCE010000165.1:0-7069 GCA_964429475.1 uncultured Bacteroidaceae bacterium
AGGAGCTGAAGGACATGGAACCGTTGTTTTTGCTGTTGTTACGACGGTTCCATGTCCGCCAGCTGGCGGACGGTGGAATGTCGTAACAGCCCGCTATTTTGAGACAACCTCAGCGGAATAATTAAAAGAGTCTACGCCCAACACGAAAATATCTATTGCTTTTTTCTGCTAAAATTTCTTTTGCCCGAACCTTTGCGGTAGTTGCCGCCGGATTTCTTTTTTTTCACCGGATTGTACACCGGGCATTCGCCCAGAAATGCAGGTACAGTGAGCTTTTCGACGCTGTGTCCCAGAAATTCTTCAATCGCGGCAAATTTCCTTTGTTCCTTTTCTCCAATAAGTGTAATGGCTTCGCCTTCCGATTCGGCGCGCGCCGTGCGGCCTACACGATGTATATAATCTTCGGAATCGTGCGGCACATCGTAATTGATTACCAGATCAATGTCTTCGATATCGATGCCACGCGACAGAATATCAGTCGCCACCAGAATATTCAGCTGGCGCGCCTTGAAGCGGTTCATCACATTTTCGCGCGCCTGCTGATCAATATCAGAATGCATTTCATCGACCGACAGTTTCATTTTTTTCAGTTCGCGTGTAAGCGATTTTGTTTTTTCCTTTGTGCCGCAGAAAATGAGAATACTGCGCAAATGCCGGTCTTTCAGAAAAGCCGCAATCAGAGCCGATTTCTGCTGATCGTACACTACAAAAGCGCCTTGCTTCACTTTATCGGCTGCACGCGAAACAGCAATATTTATTTCAACAGGATTGTTCAAAGTGCGCACAGCCAGCTGACGGATGGCATCGGGCATGGTTGCCGAGAAAAGCAATTTCTGACAATGTGCCGGCATGTATTTGATCATTTTCTGTATGTCGTCTAAAAAGCCCATGTCGAGCAGACGATCAGCCTCATCAAGGACCAGATATTTCAGTTGCGACAAATCGACATAGCCCATTTTCAGATGCGCCAGCATGCGGCCGGGCGTGCAGATGATCATGTCGACACCTTCTTCAAACGCTTTGCGTTCGGTGGCAAACGCTTCACCGGTGGTACCGCCGTACACTGCAATGGAACTCACGCTGGTGAAATACGAAAAGCCCTGCATCTGCTGATCGACCTGAATGGCCAGTTCGCGTGTAGGCTCAATCACCATGCATTTGATGCGGTGGTTTTGTTCCGAAGTAATGATGTTGTTGGTGAGCGGGAGCAGAAATGCAGCGGTTTTTCCGGTGCCGGTCTGTGCGCAGGCAATCAGATCGCGACCGCTCAGAATAGCTGGTATAGCCTGTTCCTGTATGGGTGTTGCCGCTTCATATCCGTTGGCATCAATGCCTTCCATCAGCTGCGGCGTAAATCCGAATTCTGTAAAATTCAATGTGTAATTTTTTTTGCAAAGGTAATGAATTGAGCTGTAATGTTTCATCATTGGCGAAAACGGGGAGTAGGCTAACACATTTAATTCGTAGAATAATTCTAGTTACACGAAGTTCCTCAAAGGATTCACAAAGTTTCACAACGAGATAAAGCAAAAGCCAGCATTCAAAACACAACATTGTTGTGTTTGATCAAATGCAGCAACATATCGGTTCATTTAATTTCTACAAATCGCCGGCAGTAACCACATACAGAAACTCATCAATTGCTTTAAGTTCATGTACATCAACATAATACAGATAAATACTTTTCGATTGATTACCGATAGAAATATCGTACACCGAATGTCCTTCGCCCTGTACCAGATCGTCGCTGTATCTATCCTGCATTTGTGTCAGGTCAATGGTTTTCAGAATACTTTGCAATTTGTTTTTCTGCCGCTCCGACAGCGCCTTGTAGCACACCACACTGTCAGGGTCGGAACTCATCGGATACTCAATCACTTTCACACTGTCGTTTTGCAGAATCCATTCGAAATGTTTGTAAGCACCTTTGACATAATCGGTGCGTTTAATGCTGTAGGAAATTTCCCCGGATGAGTTATTCTGCTGACCGCCGTTTTGAGTGCAGGCTGTAAGGGAGAACAGAATTAATGAGATAATGATCAGGCTAAAGTGCTTCATGATTTAATTATTGAGAATTTACAGGATGCATGGAAATGAATTGTTCACAAGGATCAAATATAATGGATTTTAAAATACAAAATCAATTTTGGGGGGCATAATGTTGTACCCCATTGTCGCACTTCCCTGCCCGCTACGCAGCAGGCGGGGATACGATGGAGACCTGCAAAACATGACGCTTCATACTTCATCACTCAGTGTGACAGCTAACTGAATCAAAATTATTGAATGTAATCAACAAACCTCTCCACCTCGCTTTGCGGCGTAGCCCACGAAGTAACCAGGCGGATAATGGCGTTGTTGTCATCGGTTTTACGCCAGATATAAAAGCCGAATTCTTTCGATAATTTTTCGATCAGTCCAAGTGGCAGAACCGGAAAAATCTGATTCGATTCGGGTTGTGCAAAAAATGGATATCCGGCTTTTGCAATGGCAGCGGCCATTTCCAGAGCCATGCTGTTTGAATGGCGGGCCAGTTCGAAAAACAGATTGTTGCTGAACAGCGCTGCAAACTGACTTCCGGCCAATCGTCCTTTTGAAAGCAATGCACCGCGTTGTTTGAGATGAAACAGGAAATCGCGCTTCAGATCAGGGTTGAGCAAAACAATGGCTTCGCCCATGAGTGCACCGTTTTTGGTGCCGCCGATATAAAACGCATCGAACAGCCGCGCCATGTCGGCCAGCGTGAAATCGGCTGCCGGCGAGGTTAATGCTGCACCCATACGGGCACCATCGGCATACAGCAGCAAATTGTTTGATTTGCAAAATGCTGACAACGCTTCCATTTCGCAAAGTTTATACACAGTGCCCAGTTCGGTCGATTGCGAAATATACACCAGGCGCGGTTTCACCATGTGATGATCTTCGGCCTTGACGAGCAGCGGTGCAATGAGCTCCGGAGTGAGCTTTCCATCGGGTGTTGCTGCATACTCAATTTTATGTCCGGTGGCTTCGATGGCACCTGCCTCATGCACGTTGATGTGAGCGCTTTCGGCCGCAATAACCGATTCGAAAGGTTTTAGTGCAGCGGCCAGCACGACGGTATTGGCCTGTGTTCCGCCCGATACAAAATGAATGTCGGCATCGCGCTGCAAATGTTGAAGAATGCGGGTGCGGGCAAGTCCCGAGAAATCGTCATCGCCATAGCCCTCCTGTTGCGACATATTGGTGTCGATGAGCATTTTCAGCAATTCGGTGTGGCAGCCTTCGGCGTAATCGTTTTTGAATGAGAACATGATGTATAGTGGTCAGTGGTGAGTGGTCAGTGGTGAGTGGTCAGTGGTGAGTGGTCAGTAGTCAGTGGTCAGTATTCAGTTGTCAGTGGCTGAGCCTTCAGAGGAGCAACGAAGTTCAATTAAAGCGAAATTAGAAAAAAATATGATGTGATCGATCATTTTGAGGTCGGACGTAGTCTGAAATATTTATTTGTCGGGTTTCGTCTGGAATACACAGGTTGGGCGTAGTCTAAAAATAATTATTTGTCGGGTTTAGTCTGGAGACTAAACCCAGCAGTGAAATCAATAAAGACTACGCCCAACCAAAGAATCAGACTAAAACCAACCAAAGTTTTTATATAGTCTACGCCCAACCATTACATCTTCTTCTTCCAGAT
The DNA here is from genome assembly GCA_964429475.1 of uncultured Bacteroidaceae bacterium. Taxonomy (GTDB): domain Bacteria; phylum Bacteroidota; class Bacteroidia; order Bacteroidales; family DTU049; genus GWF2-43-63. The sequence goes on from CAYSCE010000165.1 coordinate 3,671, forward strand.
GGTTTTGGCGGCAGCGCAGAAATGGCCTTCGTTTGCGGAGCGGATGGAATGTTCGAAATGACCAGACTCACTCAGCGGATTGGTGCAGGAAATCAAGGTGTCATCCTGCTGAGCTTCGCGCAGGAAGCGGCCATTGAGCGTGTGCATAAAATAATGGTCGGTAATGTCATCCGGAATCGATTCGCTCATCCATTGCAGATAACGGATGTTGTTGACATGCTGATACGTATCAATATCGAAGCGGTTGACATGAAATTGTTTCTGATACATGCCGGTTTCAATCGGATGGATGGTTTCGGTGATATCGATGCTGGTACTTTTTTCTTCTTCGCTCGACCATTTATCGCGGATATCGTCGAATATGCGCGCCGGACGGCGACGGTCGATATCGAAGAAAAGCCACAATCCGCTAGAGCGACCAATGATGTTGCGGCGGCTGTCGAAAATAATATTCTCGCGCAATCCGCGAATAGGCGTATAGTGCGACAGCCAGGTGCGGATGATGATTTTTTCCTTATACAAAGGATAGCGCTCCATGACAATAGCGCCTGAAAGCAGCACCCAGCCAATGTTTTGATACTTCAGATCGTACAGGCTGTGATCGATCGACCAGCAGTGGTCGGCAGCGGTTTCTTCGAGCAAAGTGAGTATGGTTGTGGCCTGGGCTTCGCCGAATTTATTGAGTTCGAAATATCGGAGTTCGAATTGTTTCTCGAAATAATTTTTCATTTTTCATTTTTTATTATTGCACAACAGATTGATATCATGCATCAATCCTTGATTTTGGCGACTTATAATAAAAAGTCGCAACGGCAAAACAGGAAGCTGTCTGCCGGAATGAAATGAAAAAATTTCAGAGACGAATGTTCATGAGCACCACAAAGGGCGGGGTAGCCGGCGAAATATTCCACCAGTTGTCGGGGTTTGGATTGCGGCAGCGCACGGGCGATTGCTGCAAACCGGTCTGCACGGCTACATCGTAGCAATTCCATACTTCGCTGTTGGTTTGAGCAGGAGTTATATTGCGCACGATGGCTGCGCCCGGCCGTACTTTCGAAATCAGTGCCCTGAACCGCAAAGTGATGCGGATCATCAGCAGCATCAGATTTTCAACCAGACGGATTTTCCAGCGCTCCAGCATTTCGGCCGTGGGCATCCTGAAACCAACATTGATATCGTTCAGACTGATTGAGAACATGGGGCAAAGATATGAAACTATTTCAATAAATATTTTTCATCAGCTTAAGAATTTGCTGAAATAATCTAACAGAATTCGTATTCCGCTAAATGTACTTTAGCGCAGCCAGACCCTGATCTTCATCAGGTTGACACAAGTACGAACGAAATAAAGTGGGAAAAATGAAATCAAAAAACGAACGACTTCAACGGGTGTCATGCTGAACTCGTTTCAGCATCTGCCCGTTGTTCTATCAGACATTTTCATTTATCACCTTATCTGGATACCAATCAGCTGCCAGATCCTTTAATTCCGGATTCTTTTCTTTAATCAAATTCCATTTCCATGTTCGATGCCAGTTTTTCAATTGTTTTTCTCTGTTTATTGCATCAGACATGCCAGGGATGACTTCAAAATATAATAAATCATGCAGCAAATATTTCTTTGTAAAAACGCTACCAAAGCCAAGTTTGTGTTGTAATACTCTTTGCATCAGATCGCCTGTTACTCCGATGTACAAAACTGTTCTGCTTTTATTGGACATAATATACACGTAACCTGTCTTTAGCATTAATCTATTTTTAGATGAGTAAAAGTACGTAAATAAACTGTAGAAATACTAATTGATCAGGTAGACATTGATCATCATCCACCGTGTCACACTATACTTTTATCAGTGTCTGTGGTGGATGATGGGCCACGCCTGCTAGATCCTGAAACAAGTTCAGGATGACACCAGGCGTGGTTAATATTTCCTGATGACCTTTTTTTAGAAGAATGATCTGTGATTTGTATGAAAATTTTTCAGTTTCGTTGAAACAATATTTTTCAGAGAAATAATTTTTTCGCGGAGAAAAAGAAGCCGAAGCCAGGGTAAAAATTATTTAGTCAGATATTTTTTCAGATCACCGGTAGACTTCACTTTGTTGCGCAGCACCAACTTGGCGCTGTCGCTCAGTTTGGGGTGTTCGATGTAATAGAGAATGAAGCTTAGTTCAATTGAATCGGTTTTATCGAAAGCGAAGTCATCGAAAAATATTTCATCGCGATGACGGTTCTTAAGATAGTTCATGGACTGATTGTAAAACAGTGTCCTGGTGCTGTCGTTCAGCGTATTGTTGTTGAAATTTTTCAGGAAGGCCGATTCAAACTGCGCATCGGTTGTATATTTCAGCACAGGAACATCTTTGAGATAAATGAAATACGAAATGAGATACAACGGAATAAAAATGACCGATGCAATGACAAGCATTTTGTAAAAATGCAGCCGGCCCGCGATTTCGCTTTCATTATTTTTATGTCGGTTCTTATAAAGGATTGCAAGAAACATGGTGCCGGCAATGAACAACATGACAATAGCAGCAATAAATGCGAGACGGAGATAATGAGCCAGAACTTCCATGGATGCGAATTATGCTGTAAAATTAGTAATTAATTCAACCGTGCAGACAGATTGCCACTTCAGAATATCTTATAAAACAAATACTGCAGGCCAAAATACAAACCTATGAGAAATACCAGGGTTATCAGCAAAGCCCAAAGCGAGCGTATCCGTTCATGCCGGCTTTCTTCGCGCATTTTCTGCCGGATGGCCTGCATTTCGGCTTCTGTTTTTTCACGGCTTTTCAGATTAAAGGTCCCTGAAGTTTTAAAATATACATACTTAAACCGGCGTTGCAGGATTTCATGTTTCAACGTTTCGTTTGCCTTTATCCGGGCAATCATGTCGGCTATATGTCCAAAACCACCACCTCCTGGCATATTTATCTTATTAAATATTGAACAAATATAATCCAAAATATATTAACAGGCAGACGGATGGGGGAAATTCCTGTCATGGAAGGTTTTTCCGCGCCAGGGCTGGCTGACGCCAAAATGTCGGGTGCCCATGACATTTAAGCGTCAGCTTGAAAAGGTTGAATACGCAGCACTGCTGACCTGGAATCGTCAGGGGATTAGAGCTGATAACACCCAACGATTCCGTGTTCGCTCCTATTCGTAAATAATGTGGCGAACGCCAAAATGTTGGGAACGCTTCCCGGACATTTTTTATCAGGTTGCAATTTTTACACGCAGAATGATTATCTTCGCCATCCGCATGAACAACTACAACAATCAATATACACTCGGTGAAGTTTTGCAGCAGCTGATTGATAAATTCAGGCTGCGAAACCGCATGAACAGTGAAGCGCTGCAGGCTGCCTGGCCCGAGATTGCCGGCG
>CAYSCE010000166.1:0-7058 GCA_964429475.1 uncultured Bacteroidaceae bacterium
AATGCATCAAGATCTATTATATTTGCATCTTCAGGGGTGGATTTTGCTGAAGCTGCTGCTGCCGAAGCGGGCAGAATGCAAAATGAGATGGCCCGGTTTATTAATCAACTGTAATATGCGTTTGCTTTGTTTACTGGCTTTGATTGTATGGCCTGTTGTCTCTTTTTCGCAGGGAGATGACTGGTTCGACAATGTAGAGAACATTACGGATAATGTTGAGGAGCCAATGTTGTATTATGAGCGCTTCAATGCTTTTACCGAGGGCGATTCAGTTCGTTTATGCAATAAACGGCCGTGCAACGGCATACAGAAAGACTTTTGGGAAAACGGCAATGTTAAGCATAAAGCGTATTATCAAAATGGCCGCATCACCAATGGTTACGAAAACTATTTCGACAATGATCAGTTGGAGCGGAAATTCACTGTTCTCAATACCAGCAGCGCAGAGGTAGTTGTTTATTACAAAGACGGCACCATGCGCTCGAAAGTTGAATACCGGCGAAAAAACCCGATAAAATGGGCCGATTATTACCCAAACGGTAATCTGGAATTTATAGAAGAGTGGGATAACAGCATGGAGTATCACATCAAGTACAATTTCTACTTCATGAGTGGCAAACCGCAGAGTATTCTTGAACTGGTAGATAAAAATGAGCGGATTTACACTTCAAAGACGTATTACAAAAATGGGCAGCTGAAGGAAGAAGGTATCCGGCAGATGAATGCATCTTTGGGCGATTATGTCAGAATTGGTGAGTGGAAATATTACGACGAAAATGGTCAGCTGACCAAAACACATAATTTTTACAAGGGCGAAGAAGTCGAAGACGAGGAAGAAGAAAGTGCGGAATAGTCCCTGATAAAATTTCAATAAAAAAACCGCCTGACAAAGCGGTTTTTTTATTGAATGATATTCAGAATGTTTTATGCATCGATACGTGCGTATTTGGCGTTCTTTTCAATGAATTCGCGGCGTGGAGGTACTTCATCGCCCATGAGCATTGAGAAAATACGATCGGCTTCGGCGCCGTTTTCAATGGTCACCTGGCGTAATGTGCGCGATTCGGGGCTCATAGTGGTATGCCACAATTGTTCGGCATTCATTTCACCAAGACCTTTGTATCGCTGAACATGAATATTTTTATCCGTTCCGCCTTCGCCTTTGTACATCTCGGTAAGAGCTTCGCGCTGTGCCTCATCCCAGGCATATTGTTCCTTGTTGCCTTTTTTGACCAGATAGAGCGGCGGCGTTGCAATGTAAACGTAACCCAGTTCGATCATCTGCTTCATATAACGGAAGAAGAAAGTCAGAATAAGTGTTGCAATGTGGCTTCCGTCCACGTCGGCATCGGTCATGATGATGATTTTGTGGTAACGGAGTTTCGAAAGGTTCAGTTCTTTCGAGTCTTCGTCGGTACCGATGGTCACACCAAAAGCGGTGAAAATATTTTTGATTTCTTCCGAATCAAAGATTTTGTGCGCCATGGCTTTTTCGACATTGAGAATTTTACCTCTCAAAGGCAGAATAGCCTGAAACTGACGGTTACGGCCCTGTTTGGCAGTACCACCTGCAGAATCTCCCTCAACCAGGAAAATCTCACACAATGAAGGATCTTTTTCCGAGCAATCGGCCAGTTTTCCGGGAAGTCCGGAACCTGTGAGAATGTTTTTGCGCTGCACCATTTCGCGGGCTTTGCGTGCAGCATGACGTGCTGTTGCGGCCAGAATAACCTTGTTTACAATAGCCTTGGCTTCTTTCGGATGTTCTTCGAGATAGTAATTCAGATATTCTGAAATCACGGTATCAACTACGCCCATCACTTCGTTGTTGCCAAGTTTTGTTTTGGTCTGTCCTTCAAACTGTGGCTCCTGGACTTTAACAGAAATAATGGCGGTCAACCCTTCGCGGAAGTCATCACCGTTGATGTCAAATTTCAGTTTCGACAACATGCCGGATTTATCGGCATAGGCTTTTAGTGTACGTGTAAGACCGCGCCGGAAGCCGGCCAGGTGAGTACCGCCTTCAATGGTGTTGATGTTATTTACGAATGTATGTACGTTTTCAGAGAAAGAGGTATTGTACTGCATGGCAATTTCCATCGGAACTCCGCCACGTTCTCCTTCGAAATAAATGGGATCATCAATCAGCTTTTCACGTGTTCCGTCAAGGTAGCTGATGAAATCGCGCAAACCGTTTGCTGAGTAATATTCGTTGAAAACCGGCTTCCCGTCTTCTTCTTCGCGTTCGTCGGTCAACGAGAGCCGGATTCCTTTATTCAGAAATGAAAGCTCTTTCAGGCGGCTGGCCAGAATGTCGTATACATATACCGTTGATGTGAATATCGAGTCATCGGGAAAGAATTCAATGATGGTCCCGGTTTTATCTGTAGTGCCTACTTCTTCGACGCCGGTCATTGGCTTGCCGCATGAATACTGTTGCTGATAAATTTTTCCATCGCGGTGAACAGTAGCAATCAGTTTCGACGATAAAGCATTGACGCAGGAAACACCCACACCGTGCAAACCGCCGGAAACCTTATAAGATCCTTTGTCAAATTTACCACCGGCATGAAGAACGGTCATAACCACTTCGAGCGCTGAACGCTGTTCTTTTTCGTGAAAATCTACCGGAATACCACGGCCATTATCGACAACCTTGATGGAATTGTCCTTGCGGATATACACCTCAATATTGTTGCAAAAGCCTGCCAATGCCTCATCAATAGAGTTGTCAACCACCTCGTATACAAGGTGGTGCAATCCCCGTTGACCAATGTCGCCAATGTACATGGCAGGACGTTTACGAACGGCCTCAAGGCCTTCAAGAACCTGAATGCTGTCGGCTGAATATTCGTTGCCGTTGTTCTTTATTTTTTTTGTTTTTAATTCTGCGTTCTGAGCGTCGGGAGTCATAATTTTAAGGTCTTGATAATCAATCATTTAGCAGTATTGCTAATACCATACAAAGGTAAGAAAATATACCAAAAACCAAAAGAAAAAAGTGTGCAAAAACAAATTATAACTGTGCTTTCTGTTTGACGTAAAAATACACTCGGTCAACTTAAATATAGGGTTTTTAATCTAAAAAATACGAGTTGATTTTTGATTCATTTAATTTGGTTATATATTTACGTGGCCAAAAAGAGATGGACTTTGAAAATCCGGGGGCGGAATCAGCTGGTTTGGAGATATAGAAAATGGGTGATTTCAAGAGTGAAATTACATCGGTATTTTTATTCACCACGGGATTTCTATTTACAAAAAACAATTTAAATCACATGCATATGAAAAATCGCTACACATTCTTTTCTTCCGGATTTTTCCGGATGTTGCTTATGGTATGTCTGTTTTCCTGGACAGGTGTTTATGCGAATAATGTTCGCATTACAAACGTTACCAATACCAATCCGGGATCGGCGGATCCAATCATCACATTTGATGTTGCCTGGGACAATAGCTGGCGCGTTTCTTCAGGTCCGTCGAACTACGATGCTGTCTGGATTTTTGTAAAATATCAGAAAGTACCAACCGGCTCGCCAAACTGCGAATCGTATCAGGAATGGCATCATGCAAAAATGACCAATGTGCCTGGTGATTTCAGTGCAGCTTCGCCACTCGAAGTGGTGTTTGTTGGCGATAGTATGGGAATTTATGTGCGTCGGTCAGCCGATGGAATCGGAAATGTAAGTTCAACATCGGTTACCATCCGGTTAAATCTCGATGTGCCCGTTTCGCCGTTTGATCCGGAATTGAATTTTAAAATTTTCGGAGTCGAAATGGTGTATGTTCCGCAGGGCGATTTTGAGCTTGGAGATGGCATTAGTACAGGCACTTTCAATAGTATTGCCATAACAAACACAACCACCACTCTGACAGCTGCAACGGTTGGTGGAAGTGTGAATGCCACCATCCCATCTGCTTTTCCAAAAGGATATTCAGCATTTTACCTGATGAAATACGAAGTAACCCAACAGCAGTATGTTGATTTTCTCAATACACTCACTTTTAATCAACAGCTCAGCCGCACAATCCTTAATTCAACGCAACTGGCTACCAATCCGGGTTCAGGAGGTGTGTGCGCTATGATTGCCGGCTGTCTGAACCGAAATTCCATCAAACTCATTCAGGAAGGCATCAATGATAGTCGTCCGGGTGTGTTTGCATGCGATTTTCAGCCTGCTCCGGGCGATCCCTTCAGCAGCGCCAACGACGGTCAATCCATTGCCAGCAATTATATGAGTTATGGTGATTTACTGGCCTATCTCGATTGGGCTGCACTGCGTCCAATGACGAACTTCGAATTTGAGAAAACCAGTCGTGGACCACTTGCCCGCGTAGGTAACGAATATATCTGGGGAACAACCAATGTTACTCAGGCTCAGAGTACCTCATTAAACAGCCCGGGTACGGCCTCTGAAACATCAACCACCGCCGGAAACGGTCTTTCTGCTTATGGTTCGGCATCGACCAGCGGTCCGCTGCGCGTTGGATTCAGCGCTACAGCTTCAACTAACCGCGAAACCAGTGCGTCTTCGTATTATGGCGTTATGAATCTTGGTGGAAATGTGTGGGAAATGGTTGCCGGTGGCTCGAATACCATTGGTACCGGTTACACATTGACTTATTCAAATCTGGGTGATGGCGAATTAACCGCCGCCGGATTGTTCAACACCTCCAACTGGCAAACCTACAGCTCGGTGAGTTATTCCTCGCTCGGTTGCGGTTGTTGCTCATCGTATATCAAATGGCATATGGAGCTCCGGGGTGGTTCTTTTATGTCGGCTTCGTCGACCATGAAAACTTCGGACCGCAGTAAAAACAACACAGGTACTTGCGGAGGTGGTCCCGATATGGGATTCGGAAATGCGGGCGATCAGCGCCAGAGCGATGTTGGTGGTCGTGGTGCACGTTAATCCTCTCGCAATACATTCATTGCTATGAAAAGGATTCGTTCACCGATTCTGCTGCTGTTATTTCTGCTGCTTTCAGTCTGGGTTAAGGCCCAGTACCTTGGAAGCGACGGAGCCGGCAGCTATTCAGTCATGTTAAGTCAGGCTTCCTGTTCTGCTGTTGTTTATCCTGCCATTTTCAACGGCGGCGACGAAAACAGTACAGCAAGTTTACTGGTTCAACAGGCTACATGTACACCTGCAGTATTACCTTCGTTATTCACCGGAGGTGATGAAAACGCTGCATCTTCGGCGCTTGTGTCACAGGTTTCCTGCAACGCCATTGTTTATCCTTCCATTTTTGCAGGAGGTAATGAAGCGTCGGAAAATGCAATTGATATTGCACAGGTTTCCTGTGCTGCTGCGGTTTTGCCAAATATTTTTTCCGGCGGAACCGAAGATGGTTTTACAGGCACGGCAGCTTTACAGGTTGCATGTGTTACTCCTCCCGATCCCGGAATTTACGCCGGTGGAAACAGCAATGTCTCAACCGGAGTTACCTTCCTGACGGCCTGTGCACCTTATGCTGATTTTGAGGCCGACACACAATTTGTATGCGAAGGCGATACCGTGTTTTTTACCGATCTGAGCCTTGGAAATCCCATCACCTGGAATTGGTCTTTTGAAGGTGGAACACCGCTGGGATCTTCACAACAAAATCCGTTTGTTATCTATAATACAGCCGGTACTTATCAGGTGCAGTTGCAGATTACAGCTGCGACCGGAAACAGTACTGAATTGAAAACGGGATATATTGTTGTTGGCGCAAGGCCGGCTGCAACATTAACCGCTTCCGGACCAACTTCGTTCTGCGAAGGCGATTCGGTTCAATTATCGGTAAATCCTGCATGCTCTTCTTATCAATGGAATACAGGGCAAATTACCCAATCTGTTTATTTCGGACAGTCCGGAAATTACTATAGTGTTGTTACTGCAGCAAATGGTTGTACCTCAAATACCGACACTATTTCTGTGGTTGTGTTACCTGCTCCTGTTCCGGTTATTACTGCCAACGGACCTACAACACTCTGCAATGCTGATACACTTACGCTTACTTCTTCTCCCGCCGCTTCATATTTGTGGCTGCCTGGCAGCGAAACCATACAGGTGCTCGATGTGACAACTTCAGGTACCTATTATGTCAGTGTGACCTATGCAAATGGATGCAGCAATGTTTCTGCGGCTTTGAATGCTGTTTTTGGAACAACGCCGGCTACGCCGGTCATTACACCTTCAGGGCCGCTTTCGTTCTGTGCTGGAGATAGTGTTGTACTTACATCCAGCCCGGCTTCATCGTATTTGTGGAGCCCCGGAGCAGCAAGCAGTCAATCCATCACGGTGAAAACCCCGGGTACTTATTATGTCGAAACCGGCAATGGAAGCGGTTGTACGGCTGTTTCTATTCCCATTACTGTGAACGTTCTGGCCAATACACCCGTACCGGTCATCACTGCATCGGGCGCTCTGAGCTTTTGTTCCGGAGATAGTGTTGTGCTGACTTCTTCTCCTGCTGCAGCCTACAATTGGTCTCCAGGTGGACAAACCACTCAGAGTATCACTGTTCATTCTTCAGGAACTTATTTTGTTGAAGCTGATAATGGAAACAACTGCCCATCGGTTTCAACACCGGTGAGTGTGACAGTGAACACAGTTCCGGCAACGCCGGCCATCAGCGCCTCCGGACCGATTACCTTCTGCAACGGCGGAAATGTTACCCTGACTTCAACTGCAGCCACTTCATATCATTGGTATCCGAATGGCGAGACCACGCAAAGCATTACTGTAAGCGCCACGGGCAATTATTATGTGGAAACCGGCAACGGTACAGGCTGCACTGCGTCTGCGACTCCGGTGAGTGTGACGGTGAATGCAGTTCCTGCAACGCCGACCATCAGCGCGTCGGGACCGCTTACCTTCTGTAACGGTGGAAGTGTGACCCTGACTTCAACTGCTGCAACTTCCTATCATTGGTATCCGAATGGCGAGACCACGCAAAGCATCACTGTGAGCGCCACCGGCAACTATTATGTGGAAACCGGTAATGGTACAGGCTGCACTGCGTCTGCGACTCCGGTGAGTGTAACAGTAAATGCTGTTCCTGCAACGCCG
>CAYSCE010000167.1:0-7038 GCA_964429475.1 uncultured Bacteroidaceae bacterium
TGCTCATTTTTTTTTTGTTTTTTTAAAACGGGCGCTGAAAGCCTTTTTCCTAATTTTTTTTGTCCGGTCATAATCCGTGCTTCATCCAAAAGGCCGCTGCTGATAAAGGATTCCAGTATCTGTCGGCCGCCTTCGATCATCACACTGCTGATGTTTTTTGTATGCAATGTGCTCATGATATCGGGCATCAGATTTATTCCAAAATTCATTCGGATGAATTCGGCTTTTTCTGTAATGGCGTCTTTGTGCGGATTGAATACGAGTGTTTTCTGATCGTTTCCGAATATGCGGAAATGTTCATCGGGCAATGTTTCTGTAACCAGTATGCGAACCGGATTCCTGCCGCTCCATTCGCGCACGGTGAGCATTGGATTATCGTTCACCAGGGTGGTGTAACCTATCAGAATTCCTTGTTCCTGTGCGCGCCAGCGATGAACCAATGTTTTTAATTCAGGTCCTGTAATCCAGTTGTCTTTGGTTGCATTCGCGGGATCTGTCCGGTCAATATCAATAAAACCGTCTTTGGTTTGTGCCCATTTTAAAATGATGTATGGGCGTTTTTTCGAATGAAAAGTCACAAAGCGCCGGTTCAGCCATCTGGCTTCTTCTTCAAGAACACCGGTTGTAACCTGAACACCTGCAGCACGAAGTTTATTAATTCCTTTTCCCGATACCAGCTCATTGGGATCCTGCATGGCAACGACAACCCGCGGAATACCGCAGCTGATGATCAGATCGGCGCAGGGGGGCGTTTTTCCTTGATGCGAGCAGGGCTCAAGATTTACGTAAATGGTACTTTCCTTCAAAAGACTTTTGTCTGCAATGGCCGCAATGGCGTTCACTTCGGCATGCGGGCCACCGAAACGTTGGTGAAAGCCTTCTCCGATGATGTCGCCCTGATGCACGATGACTGCTCCCACATACGGATTTGGCTCGGTATGTCCAAAACCGTTTTCGGCCAGTTGCAGGCATCGCCGCATGAAAGTTTCAGCAGAATTCATCCTGCGAAATTAAGAAATTGTTGGCAAGTCAGGCGGTCAAAGTGTGGCTTTTTTGAGTATATTTGTTTTATGAAACCTGCTACCATTCGCGAAATTATTGAAAAAATCGGATCCGGACTCGGCCAGCTATATTCCGACCCGGCCGAAGGAAAAACAGTGGCGGAATTACTTTTAATGGAACTGCTGCATACAAGCCGAGCCGGGCTGTACAGTATCGGCGGTCGCATCGATGATCCCGGCATGCTGAAGGCAATTCAGGAAGGCTTTTCGCGCTTACTGAACAACGAGCCGGTGCAATATGTGCTTGGAAAAGCCTGGTTTGGCGGAATGGAGCTTATTGTGGCTCCGGGTGTTCTTATCCCGCGCCCTGAAACCGAAGAGCTGGTGGAATGGATTGTCGAAAACCATAAACACGATGAGGACCAGATTGAAATCCTGGATATCGGCTCGGGCAGCGGATGTATCCCTCTGGCATTAAAGAAAAGATTGCCATTGGCCGATGTCAGCGCCATGGACTTTTCGGAACAGGCCATGGCCATTGCTGCTGAAAATGCACGTGTTCACAAGCTTGATATCAAATTGGCGCTGCGGGATATTTTTGCGAAAGACTTTGATTTCACAAGTGACAAAAAACTGATTGTTGTCAGTAATCCCCCATATATTCTGGATAAAGAACGGGCTGAAATGTCGGAGCGGGTGCTGAAATTTGAACCTGAAGCTGCTTTATTTGTGCCGGATAGCGATCCTTTGCTTTTCTACAAGCGAATATTGACCTTGTTCGAAAATTCAGCTGCAGAAATCTATTTCGAGATAAATCCTTTGATGGTAGATCAGTTTTCGACAGAACCGTCTTTTTCACAAAGGAAATTGCAGTTGCGAAAGGACATTCACGGCCGTCAACGAATGCTTTTGTTAAACTTAGTTGCTGTATAGTCAGATATTTACTATCTTTGTGGGCGATACTGAATGTTGCCGCTCATTTGTTGATTTTTAACGACGAATAGCCGCATTGCAAAAGGTATTGATTCGATAGAATGATTTACTTTTACATAAAAATTCAGGCGTCATTAAACGTTTGATGAAAGTAGGCATCTAAAAACCAAATTTTCTAAAATGAAAACATTGATCAAGGGGGTTTTTTCACTGTTTATCTTAATCTCTTTTGCATTTGTGGGTACTTCCTACAGTCAGGAAGTTGAGTTCAAACGCTCCGGCAACTGGGAATTTTTATATGAAATCGACGGCGTCAATTTCTATTACAACGTGTCTGCCTGCAACGATGAAGCCAATGGCTTTTTCCGCGAGCATGTGTTATTGAAACTGGAAAACACCAATGACAAAGCTGTTGTTGTTGAATGGGACGTAGAGATGTATTATCATGGCGAGTGCTTTAATTGTGGTGAAAAGATGACCTCTGAGCATCACCGTATGGTTGAAATTGCTGCCAACAGCACTGTTGAGGGCCGCTGTTTTACTTATGGCGATAAAACGCTGAGTATTTTCAGTCGCTTTTTGAATTACGATAATCCCAAAGCGACCCTGACCAAATTTGAACTCATCAACAAAACCATCCGTCAAAAGTAAAACAATGAAAACACGCATTCTTACTATACTTTTCTGCGTTCTGTCCGGCGGGTTCTATTCTGCTGATCTATACGGACAGTGCTCAGTGACTGCTTCGGCATACCCAACTACCGTTTGCGTAGGTGATCCTGTAACACTTTCCTCAACAGGAGCCTGTGGATATCTCATGTACAACGACTTTAACAACGGAACCGCCGGTGCAGGCTGGGTGGCTACCAACGGTGTGAGTTTTGCAAACCCCTGTAATCCGACTTCAGACGGTACTATATACATGTGGATGGGCGATGCTGTGCCACTTCCCCGTACACTTACAACGGTTGCTTTCAATGTAAACGGGGCCTGCGAGATTTCCTTCGATATGAAATATGCGACTCAATCCCAGGCCTCTCCCTGCGAAGGCATTGACGAATATAACGAAGGTATTTCTCTGCAGTATTCAATCAATGGGGGCGCAACCTGGGTCGATATTGTATATTTTCAACCCGACGGTGTTTTTCTCACCACCAACCCGGGTACTTCAGGAACCTGTATTTCTTCGCCTTATATCACTCCGTTTACCAGCTGGGCTACTTATAATTTTCCTGTACCAACAGCCGCTCAAACTCCATCAACCAAGTTTCGCTGGGTTCAGATAGATTACTCCAGCCAGTCAAACGATCACTGGGGACTCGACAATATCGAAATCCTCTGTCCGGCCAACGTACTTGTTCAATGGGATCACGGTCCGACCGTTTTCGATCCTCCGCAGGAATATCCGACACAGGATACCTGGTATGTGGTTGAAATTACCGATACCGTTAGTGGCTTAACTGCCATCGATAGTGTTTTTGTAAACGTTGTTCCGGTTCCGACATCTGATTTTACTGTTACTTCACCCGTTTGTACCGATGGTTTTTCAACCATTACCTACACCGGTGTTTCCTCATCGGCGGCCAGCTTTAACTGGCTGTTCAGTGGCGGTACCATTTTAAGCGGTTCGGGTGAAGGTCCTTACAACATTTCCTGGCCTGCGGGCGGAACCATGTGGATCAGCCTCGAAGTGGGCGACAGTGGCTGTTACAGCCCAACCACCTACGACTCAATTGTCGTTAGTCAGGCGCCTACCGCCGGCTTTGCTGCCGATATTCAGGAGGGTTGCGACCCGCTGGTGGTGAATTTTACCGATTTGTCAAGCCCCCCTGGTTCCATCTGGAAATGGAATTTTGGCGATCTTGCTACTGCCACCATTCAAAATCCTACGCACACCTACACAACCCCTGGCTTATTCGATGTAACCCTGATTGTGACTACGCCGCAGGGTTGCGACGACACGCTGACAAACAGCAATTTTATCCATGTCTTTGACCAGCCAGATGCCAATTTAACGGCTACACCTTCACAGACATCCATTGTTGATCCGGAAATTACTTTTACAAGTACATCTGCTGGCGTTGCTGACTGGTTCTGGGATTTCGGTGATGGTGAAACTTCATTGCTGCCCCCTGCTGTTACGCATGAATATGCTTCTGACGGCACTTTTAACGTGATGCTGATTGTGGCTTCGGCCGATGGTTGTGTCGATACAGCCTATACTTCGGTGCTGATTATTGCCGAACCTGAGTTCTATAATGTAATTACCCCGGACGGAAACGGACAGAACGACAAATTCGTCATTTTCAATGCCGATCGTATTCCCGGAAAACTGCAGATTTTCAATCGCTGGGGCAAAAGAATCTGGCAGAGCGAAGGTGAGAGCTATCTGAATGATTTTGACGGTGAAGACTTTGCTGATGGCACCTATTACTACATTTACACCTATGGCGTAAATATGGAAAATGAACATCAGGGCACGCTGACGATTCTGAGACAATAATAAAAACATTTACTACTTTTAGGGACCGTTTTCATTAGGGACGGTCCTTTTTTGTAAGTCAAAACATTATTTTCTATGAGCGATAAATTATGTCTTGAATGTGGTGAACCCCTCTTGGGAAGAGCCGACAAGAAGTTTTGCAGCGATCAGTGCCGCAACACTTTCAATAACCGGATGAACAGCGATGCAACCAATCTGGTTCGGAACATCAATAATCAGTTGCGTAAAAACCGGCGTATTCTTTCCGAGTTAAATCCTGAAGGCAAATGCAAGGTGCAAAAGGATCAGCTGCTGTCAAAAGGTTTTTCGTTCCGCTATTGCACACATAGCTATACTACGCAGAAAGGCACAACGTATTATTTTTCGTACGATCAGGGCTATCTGCCCCTTGAGGATGGCAGCTATTTTCTGGTGGTAGACAAAAAATTACTCGATAAATAATTTATGCGGATACATTTTATTGCCATCGGCGGCGCGGCCATGCATCAGCTCGCCATAGCACTTCATCTCAACGGTAATGTGGTTTCAGGCTCCGATGATGAAATTTTTGATCCTGCTTTATCAAATCTGAGAAAATACGGGCTGATTGGCGAACAATACAACTGGAATCCTGAAAAAATTTCCAAAGAAATTGACCTCGTGATTCTGGGTATGCATGCGCGTTCCGATAATCCGGAGCTGATAAAAGCGCAGGAACTGAATCTCGATATTGTTTCGTTTCCTGAGTTTGTATACCGCCAGAGTCGGAATAAAAAACGGGTTGTAATCGGTGGTTCGCACGGAAAAACCACCATCACGTCCATGATCATGCATGTGCTGAAAGAATGCGGACTTCCGTTCGATTACCTCGTGGGATCGCGTGTTCAGGGTTTCGACGTGATGGTTTCCTTGTCCGAAAAGAACGACCTGATTGTCATTGAAGGCGATGAGTATTTGTCGAGTTGCCTCGATCCGCGCCCGAAATTTCATCATTATCACCCCGATATTGCGGTTATCAGCGGCATAGAGTGGGATCATATCAATGTGTTTCCTGAATTTGAAAACTACCTGCAGGCATTCGGAATATTTGCTGCTTCAGTTCCAGAGCAGGGTTCCATCATTTATTGCCATGAAGATATAAATGTAGCGAATGTCATGCAGCGCTGCCCATCAAAGGCTGAACACATTCCATACACGGCGCTGCCACACCGGAATGACGGTGAAAGTTTTTCGGTGATGCATCAGTCAGTCCCGGTGCCGGTGAATGTTTTCGGAGAACACAATATGCTGAATATGTCGGCGGCTCTTGAGGTGTGCCGGAAAATCGGAATGGCCGACGAATCATTTTTTGCGGCTATAGCTTCGTTTCATGGCGCCGCACGCAGACTTGAACTTATACACGAAAGCGACGGGCTACGCATTTTCCGTGATTTTGCACACGCGCCCAGTAAGCTGCGTGCCACCGTAAAAGCAGTCCGGTCGCGCTATCCCGATGATCAGCTGGTGGCTGTTTTTGAGTTACATACATTCAGTTCGATGAATGGAAAATTCCTTCCGCATTATGCCGGAGCGCTCGATTCGGCCGATGTGGCAGCCGTGTATTTTTCGCATCATGCGTTCGAACTAAAAAAACTCACGCCCTTTACAGACGATGAAATCCGCAACGGATTTACCCGGAATGATGTCCATATTCTGCACAACCCGGATGAATTGTTTGGCATGATTGCGGTGAGAGCGGAAAAACCAGTCAGTATCTTGCTGATGAGCTCCGGAAATTTCGACAATACAAATTTTGAAAAAATTCCACTGTTGTGGCAAGAAAATATTTAACTTTGTAATCTAATAAAAAAGGAGACCAAAATGAAAAAGCGTGCTTTGATAATTTCATCGTGTCTGATGTTAATATCAGTATTGACTTTTGCTCAGGCAAAGCCGACCATCCAGTTTCAGTCAAAAGTGTACGATTATGGCAAAATCCGCGAAGCTGACGGACCAGCCAAAGGCGTTTTTACTTTTTCAAACATTGGAAACGATACATTGCTCATTACCGGCGTACGCCCGAGTTGTGGCTGTACCGCTTCCGATTATACAAAAGACCCGGTTCCTCCGGGAGGTTCAGGAAAAATTGAAGCAACCTATAATGCCGCCGGCCGCCCGGGTGCTTTCAGTAAAGCCATTACGGTAACCACCAACGATCCTGACAACGCTTCGGTTATTCTCACCATTAAAGGCGAGGTGACACCCAAAGCCAAATCCAAAGCCGACGAATATCCGAACAAAATCGGAAATCTCTATTTCAAAACCAATCATCTTGCTTTTCAGGATTTGAAAGAAAATGAAATCAAAACCGACACTTTTAAGATTTACAACAACGGACAAAATCCGCTCAATATTAAAATCAACGAACTGCCTGCTTTCTTAAAGGCCGAAATCAAAGATCCGGTGCTGAAACCCGATATGGAGAGCTTTGTTACTATTACCTATGATGCAAAGGCCCGTGCTGATTACGGCTATGTGTTTGATAAATTTTTCTTCTCTACCGATGACAATGACCAGCCCGAAAAACTGGTGTATGTGAGTGCCAATATTGTTCAGGATTTCTCATGGATGACCCATAAAGAC
>CAYSCE010000168.1:0-7036 GCA_964429475.1 uncultured Bacteroidaceae bacterium
GCTTCAAATCCGAATTGATTTTTGTGCCAATCTTGCCGAAGAAAATATTTTACATGAGTCTTTAATTCTGCAGTCAATGCTGGAATTGGATTTGTTGCTCGATCAACGATCCGATGCAGTGCTGGCAAATTCTGTTTATATCAGGCAAAAGCTGGCACCGCTCAGCAAACTGCCTTTTGCAAAAAATGCGTACCTGACATTCTTTCGCAAAGTTTGTCATCGTAATCTTGATTTCTGGCATGATACAATGCCTCTTGGAAAATGGCTTGCAGCGCGCAGTTCGCAGTTTGCCGAATCCAGCGTTACGTTGCTGAGCGAATGGGACAACCGCGCCTATGAGAATTATCTCAGTCGTATTGAAAGTGCGCAATCGGTTCAGGAACTGTCGGATCAGATTCCACTGTATGCCGATTTTGCCAATCATTTCCGTCGCCTGGCCGATGCACTTGAAACACCGCATGATCGTTTTCAATATATCGTGTTTTTGCTGAGTGTGCCTGGAATGAGCCACCTGAGCCACTTTCTGCTGGTCGATCTGAATGTGGTGCTGCGCGATATTTTTGACAATCCCGATTCAGAACAGTTGTTCCCTTTCCTCGATGAAGTGTTTGCTTTGTTCAGCGAAATCATGCAGCTCAATCCATCAACGGTGCTTGATTGTCTGAAAACGATCGGATTGAAATTGTCGGCAGTTGATAATCCGAAATTGCTGCGCACATTTCAGCGCAAATGTCTCGAACTTGGCTTTATAAGCCCCGGAGGCCAGTTTATGACTTCGGAATGGCGCATGAATATCAATCCTTATCATATAAAAAATATTCGTGTATGGCTCGAAATATTTGAAGCCGCTCCCGAAAAATTTCAAACGCTGCTGGCCGGACTGACAGCCAATCTGAAGCTTGGTGGTATTTTTATTTTCGACACTGATTTATTTCAGAAAGATGTTTCAAAATTATTGAATTCCGATATTCAAAGCACCTTCAAATTGTCGAAACAATTGTGCCGCATATTTCCGGTATACTTCAACGAAATCGGCGCTGAAGGCGAGTTGCGCGATGTTACTACGCAACTTGATGAAATCAGTCACCGGCAGGACCGGCTGATTCATTTTTTGCGAAAACAGATTCATATTGAAAGTAATAATACACATATTGCACTTACGGTAAATATTTTCAGATTCTGGGTTCATAAGGATAAAACCCAACTGAAGGAATTTTTACCTGAAGATGTGTATCTGATGATTGAGCCTGAAGGTTCGTTTGTGGAACATGTACACAACATGATTCTGGAAATTGCAGATGCACAGCAGAAAAATCCGTATGATCTGATACACGGAGACCCTGATCAGATGGCCAAATGGATTGATGCATGTGGTGACTATCCAACGAAAGAAAAAAAGCGTCTGAAACTGATTTCGAAACTGAATTTCCTGCTTGAAGAAAAATATTCATTCAATACGGTTGATATAAGCAAGTATCTGCGCCGGTTTTCATTTATTGCTACTTCCGATATCGATACACTTGAAGAACATCTGAACAATGGCCGGAACGAGTCGGCTGTAAAACTGGTGTATAAATTAATGGAGCAGCTGAACAGCATTATTCTCAGTGATGTCAAGTCCGAAGGATGGGAAAATATTTATTACAAACGTCATGTGGCTTTCGGCATTCCATCGATGTATGGCGAATATCACGAACGACGTTTTGAGGCACTGGGGCTTATTTTTAAACTCGAACGACTGGCAGCAGAATTGATGGAAACCCTGCGCAAGGACCTGAATTTGCATGTCATTACGGCAAATTCGCTGCAGAAAATTGCGCGGATTCTCGAATTGTACCGTCAGGGTATTAAGCTCGACGGCATCTCTATCAAAGGGTTTGACCTCAATCTGAAGATGTTTGTTTTTAGTCTTCAGTCGCAGAGTTTCAGTTTGCAGCAGCACATAAATTTATTCAGGTTTATGAGTGAAAGCATACGGGAAATTATTAAGAAGTATTTTTTCAGACCCTACGATGAGCCGCTTAAAATCATCATTCCAAAGATATTTGATTGTAGCGGAATGAATGAAAATTCATGCAATCAATTTGTTCACGCCAGGTCCGAAGAATTTTACCGCGGTTTGTTGTCATCGGCGTTTTTATTGCAGAGTCTCGACAGTTTTGTGGCCGAAGTGTCAGACGCCATGCATAATCTGGCCGATCATAATCCGCCGCAGATGATCCGCGATATCATGTCGCTGAATACCGATATGATTTTAAGTCCGTTCAATGCGCGCACACCGGCCATGGACAATCAGGTGTTTCTCGGATCAAAGGCCTATTTCCTGAAAACCCTGTATTTGCTGGGTTTTCCGGTGCCTCCGGGTTTTGTAATCACCACCGAAGTTTTCCGGAGAAAAGAAACCATTTTAAATCATGAGGCGCTCACTTCAGTTGTTGACAATCTGATTCTGCTTCACGTGCGTAAACTGGAGAAAATCACCGGAAAGAAATTCGGCAGCAAAACAAATCCGTTGTTGCTCTCAGTGCGTTCGGGCACTGCTATTTCGATGCCGGGCGCCATGAATACTTTTCTCAATGTTGGCATCAACGAAGCAATTGCGGAAGGATTGAGCAAACAGGAAAATTACGCCTGGACTTCGTGGGATTGCTACCGTCGTTTTCTGCAAACATGGGGCATGTCGTACGGTATTGACCGCGATGTGTTCGATCAGATCATGATCGATTTTAAAACCAAATACAACGTGCAGCAGAAAGTGCAGTTCAAACCCGCACAGATGCGCGAAATGGCGTTGGCATACAGAGATGTGATATTGCAACAGGGTGTTTATATTGAAGATGATCCGGTGAAGCAATTAAAGCAAACCATTCTGAATGTGTTCAGCTCATGGTCATCGCCAAAAGCTGTGGTATACCGCAAAATTCTGCAGATTGCCGATGAATGGGGAACTGCTGTGATCGTTCAGAAAATGGTGCTGGGCAATCTCAACTATACTTCAGGAACCGGTGTTTTATTTACTCATGCACCGCATATTTCAAAACCGGGAATTTATTTATTTGGCGATTATTCATTGGTCAGTCAGGGCGAAGATATTGTTGGTGGATTGGTCAATCCGCGTGCATTATCTTCGAAACAACCCAACGATGATACGCCTGAAAAGTCGCTCCAGCAAATGTTTCCGGAAATTTATCAGCGCTTGCAGGATATTTCAAACGACATGATTGATAATCATGGTTTCAGTCATCAGGAAATTGAATTTACTTTCGAATCGCAAAATCCGGATGACTTGTATATCCTGCAAACACGCGATCAGGATCTGACCAGTCAGAATAAACCGGTTGCATTTCTTGAAGCCGTTTCCGAAGAATTTTTACTGGGTCGTGGAATCGGCATTGGTGGCGGCGCTTTGAATGGTGTTGCTGTATTTGATGCCGGCGACATTGAACGGATGAAAGAAGCAATGCCTGATAGAAAGTTGATTCTGGTGCGTCCTGACACGGTTCCGGAAGATATCGGGCTGATTTTCGAAACAGACGGATTGGTAACAGTGCGTGGTGGAGCCACTTCTCATGCTGCCGTGACTGCCGTTCGTCTTGGAAAAATCTGTGTGGTCAATGTCGCCAGTCTTACCGTCAACGATAAAGAAAAGTTGTGTCGTATGGGTGATATTGAAATCCGCGTGGGTGATAATATTGCCATCGATGGCACCATTGGCTGTGTGTACAAAGGAAATTTTGAACTGAACGTGTTTGAATGAACATCTTTCAATCATTGAAAATATTGTTGAATAAAAAAATAATGTCATGGAAATAAACGTAAAAAACAAACGATTGCTAGGCATCAACAGCCTGGGCAGAATAGGTAAGCTGACCTTATGGAATCAGCTTGCCACCAAACAATTCGACGGAATTGTTGTTAATGTCGGACGCGAAGTTGGTAAAACAACAGATGATTTGCTGCAGGTACTCGAGACCGATACAACCTATGGGCATTTGGGAAAATTTCTCAATGGCGTTAAAGGTGGAGCCCTTGTTTCAAAAGTGATTGATGCTGAAAATCTGTTGTTTGAAATTGACGGAATGCCAGTCAAAATTCTACGCAGCGAGCGCAATCCGTCAGGCATTCCCTGGCGCGACGAAGGTGTGCAGCTGGTGATTGATTGTACGGGACAGTTCCTCGATCCGGTCGTTCCACCCGATGCGCCCAAAGGAAGTTTGCGTGGCCATCTGGTTGGCGGTGCCCGCAAAGTCATTGCCAGTGCGCCTTTCAAAATAAAGGATAAATCGGCACGTATGCCCGAAGATGCTTTAATGATGGTGTACGGCGTCAATCATCTGCAATATAATCCATCGGTTCATCATGTTATTTCGGCTGCAAGCTGCACTACAACCGGCCTTTCGCACATGATGAAACCGTTGCTTGAGGATGCTGAAACTTCAAAAATTTTAACGGCCTCTATGTCGACCGTGCATTCGGCAACCAATACGCAGTCGGTGCTCGACGCTGTTCCCAAGGCCGCTGCAAGCGATCTGCGCAAAAGCCGCTCGGTGTTCAATAATATTATTTTATCGACGACCGGAGCAGCAAAAGCACTTGAATCTATTCTTCCCGAAATTCAGCGCATCGGTTTTATGGCTGATTCGGTGCGTATTCCCACAACAACTGTTTCGCTCATTACGCTCAATATTACATTCCATTCGGGACTGGATGAAAGCGGTAATCCGGTCATCAACCGTAATTATCTGAACAACATTTATAAAGCGGCTGCTTCAGGTGCGCAGAAAGATTTACTGGTGTTCAGCGAACGACAGAATGTATCGGCCGACCTTATGGGATTCCGCGCTGCAACTGTGATTGAAGGCTGCGAGACCCATACAAGAACGGGCTTTGTGAATTTACCAGCTTCGTTGTTTGAACAGTATGGAATGAAGAATGCCACCGAAATGAACCTGCCGGTAACACACGCCAAAATTTTCGGCTGGTACGATAATGAATTCGGAAGCTACGTAAATATGCTGTCGCGACTGGCGGCGTATGTTGACTCTAAGTTGTAGATAATTAATCTTGGGAAAATTGCATTGTAATGCTGATTATTCAGATTGCAGTGCAATTTTTCCTTTTAATGTAGCAGCTGTACAATCAGTAATGACGGTATTTACGAGTGTGCCCGGAAGAATGTTTTCGGCATCGAACACAACGACTTTGTTTTGTTCAGTGCGGCCAAACATCTGCTTTTTGCTACGTTTTGAATGTCCTTCAACCAATACTTCGAATGTTTTTCCGATGTCGCGACGGTTGTGTTGCAGCGATAATTCCTGTTGCAGATCAATAATTTCGGTCAGTCGCTGCGACTTGATTTTTTCCGGAACATCGTCCTGCATTTTCGCAGCAGCAGTGCCTTCGCGGCGGCTGTACTTGAACATGAATGCATAGTAATAATCCGCTTTTTTCATCAGCTCAAGTGTTGCCTGATGATCTTCGCCTGTCTCGCCACAGAAGCCTGCAATCACATCGGTGCTGATGGCAATATCGGGCATATATTTTCGCAGCAGTTCAATTTTTTTCAGATAACCGGCCGATGTATATTTCCGGTTCATTCGCTGAAGAACCCCATCGGATCCCGATTGTACGGGCAGGTGAATGGATTTGCAGATGTTTTTGTTGCGGGCCATCACCTGCACCAATGCTTCCGATAAATCTTTCGGGTGGCTGGTGGCAAAGCGTATCCGCATGGCCGGAAATGTCTGCGCAACTTTCTCCAGCAGGGCAGGGAAGCGGTATTCAGTATTGTCTTCGGAATAATGATACGAGTTTACATTTTGTCCGAGCAGCGTAATTTCATGAAAGTTTTTTTGCTGCAGCAGGTCAATTTCCTGCAGAATCGATTGCAGCGGACGACTGCGTTCGCGGCCGCGGGTATACGGCACCACGCAATAGCTGCAGAAATTGTTGCACCCGCGCATGATGGAAACAAAAGCAGTGATGTTACCTGTCTGGTAATGTTCCGGATCAATATCTTCGTATGTTTCGGTCGTGCTTAAAAGTACATCCGATGCTTTTTTGTGCGATTCAACTTCTTTCAGCAGCTCAGGCAATTTTTTATAACTGTCGGGACCGGCAAGCAAATCAACCCCGGTCAGTTTTTCAAATAAGGTTTCGCTGAGTCGTTCGGCCATACAGCCGATGATGCCGACACGCAGGTCCGGATTTTTTTTCTTCAGCGATTGCAGCTGACGTCCGCGTGCGAGAACTTTTTTTTCGGCGTTGTCGCGTATGCTGCATGTGTTCACCAGAATCAGATCGGCCACGGTGGCGTCGTCGCAAATTTCATATCCGTCGTTTTTCAGTATAGAGGCTACAACTTCGCTGTCGGCCACATTCATCTGGCAGCCATAGGTCTCAATGTAGAGTTTTTTATTCTTGCTCATCAGAGTGCAAAGTTACGAATATGAATTGTCTCCGGAATGATCTGACCGGCTGATGAAAATCATACCTATAATTGTACGGTCTTAAACGGTTGAAAATCAGGTGTAAAAGAAAATTTACAAAAAAAATATAGGATATATCCCGTAATTATTCATTTAATTTGCGGAAAATTTGAGAGAATGGGCAAGAATTTAGTCATCGTTGAGTCACCGGCAAAAGCAAAAACAATTGAGAAATTTCTGGGAAAAGATTACCAGGTGCTGTCGAGCTACGGCCATGTGCGCGATTTGCAGAAAGAAGACATGAGCATTGATGTTAAGAACGGCTTCAAACCGTTGTACAGCATTTTGCCCGACAAACAGAAGATCATCAGCGAGCTTAAAAAACTGAGCAAGCAGTCCGATCTTACCTGGCTCGCGACTGATGAAGACCGCGAAGGAGAAGCCATTGCATGGCATCTGGCCGAGGCGTTGGGACTGGATATGAAAAAAACCCGGCGTATTGTCTTTCACGAAATTACAAAAACCGCCATTCTCGAAGCCATCGAAAATCCGCGTTCGCTCGATTATAATCTGGTTGATGCTCAACAGGCCCGCCGCGTGCTCGACCT
>CAYSCE010000169.1:0-7014 GCA_964429475.1 uncultured Bacteroidaceae bacterium
TACAGCTATGTTTTTTCTTGCCCACTTTGGACTACTGTATAATTCACATTGGTATAAAAACTGATTTAGGGGTTCCATAAATATTTATCTTTTATGAAAACACTTTTTGTGGTATTTCTGTGCATTTGCTTATACAGCAAACCTTTCGCCCAGCAAACCGACCACTTTTCAGATCAGGACTGGCAGGAAAAAATCATTGCCGGAATAATCACCGAAAACCCAAACGATTTTTACAAAGTAACAGACCTGCTCCGCAACACAAAAGGGGTGAAGCTTTGTGATTATTGTTTTGACCAGAAACTGGTGTCCTTTACTTTTTCGAAAGAACACTTCGGAGAACTGACCGAAGTGTATGATTATATAAAGTCGCATTTTGCCGGAGCACAATGCTACACTATGAAGCTTAACAAAGATGCATATTTTGATATCTGCAAAAACGAATTAATGAAACAAAGCCTGAACTAAAATGAAAAAAATTATACTTTCAGCTGCTCTGTCAGTTCTTTTTATGATGTTATCATGGCAGACTTCTGCTCAGATCAATATGTCGAATACGGCTCAAACCACATGCAGTTCTACGTATTACGATGAAAATGGTTCTGCAGGAGACTATGACAAGGATGACTTCACTCAAACCTTCACGCCATCAACCTCATGCAGTCAATTAAGATTTGTATTCACAGCGTGGAATATAGCCGACAACGGTGATATTCTGACCATTTACAACGGGCCCAATACATCATCTCCCGTAATCGGAACTTATACTATCGGAACACCTCCGGGCACAATAACATCATCAAATCCAACCGGACAATTAACATTTGACTGGGTAGCAAATAATAGTGGTTACGCAGCCGGATGGGCGGCCACCATCTCCTGCATTTCGTCGAGGCCGTGTGCTTCGGCGATTACAATGAATTGCGGAACAACCTACAGCGCCACACTTGGAACAACCTGCAGCGACTGGAGTACCTACACCAGCTGTTCTTACACTGAGCCAGGCGATGAGCAGGTATATGCCTACACTCCTGCCATTACGGCCAGTTATACATTTACAACCACCACCATAAGCGGCGATCCCGATTTCTTCCTGATGAGTACCTGTGGAAATACGGGCACTAATCTGGCCGGTGGATGCTGGGGTTCCGGAAATAAGACCGTTGCACTGACAGCCGGAGTGACCTATTATATCATTGCCGATAATTATAGTTCATCTGCAACCGCCAGCTATTCCGTTTCGGTAAACTGTTGCTGCAGTGGAACTCCACCAGCAGGAACCACAACTGCATCGCCTTCTGTTCTCACATGCCCGGCTCAGGCTGTATCGCTGTCGACCTCCATAGGCGATGTGTGCGGGTACACCTATCAATGGCAATCCTCGACAGACAATATTTCCTATACAAACATTTCGGGTGCAACCAACCCAACACACACTGTTTATCCGACCTCAGATCAATATTACAGGTTACGCGTAACCTGTACAGTCAGCGGACTTTCAAACACCACAACCGGAGCATTTGTTTCAGTTTCAGGGACTGCACCGGCCAACGATGATCCATGTAACGCAACAACACTGATTGTCAACAACGGATCGTGCATGTACACGACTGCAACAAATAATTGTGGTTCTGCGTCGGAAGTTGCCGATCCTTCCATTCCGGCACCCGGATGTTCCTCGTATGGTGGCGAAGACGTGTGGTTTAAAGTTACCGTGCCGGCTTCGCGTCGTCTGGTAATTGATATGGATGACAACGGGGGATTGACCGACATGGGAATGGCCCTGTACACCGGCACCTGTAGTAACCTTTCTCTGTTGGAATGCGACGATGATGATTCGCAGAATGGCTCTATGCCTATGATTTGCCGCACCGGCACACTGTGTACAGTTCCCGGAGACTGTGCACAAAACAATTTGCTGACAGCCGGCGCCACGGTCTGGATAAGGGTTTGGGACTATTCAGGAAATGAAATGGGCACATTCGATATTTGTGCTTATGATCCGGGACCGGCCGGAACACCAAGTACCTGCGCAAATGCAACCGTTATTTCATCGATTCCCTATTCTGCAACCGGGTTAACCACCTGTTGCAAAGCTGATGATTATGATGCTACTGATGGCTGTGCAAGTACGTATCAGGGCGGTGAAGATTATTTGTTCTCATTCACACCAACTGCCAATCAGTCAATTGATATCACTCTTTCAGGGACAACAACCTATACGGGTGTTTTCGTGACCGATCGTTGCCCAAGCAATAACAGCGCAAACTGTATAGGACAGGGGACCAGCACAAGCGGTAATCCAAGTGTATGCGGCGTGGCTTTATCGGCAGGTACTACTTATTACATTATGGTAGATACAGAACCCGGCCCAACATGCACCAGTTTTAACATCAACATTACATCGTCTTCGGCACCGACCTGCGGGTTGAACTACTCTGTCAGTACTATTGCCTACAGTGCTACCAATATGTCAGGCAGCACTCCCATTAGTTTGCCTATTGACGACAGATTCAGTCCCTCCTATATTCCTATCGGATTTAATTTTTGTTACGATGGTATTGGTTATACGCAATTGCTGGTCTCGTCCAATGCATATCTGATCTTTGACGCCATCGGCTGTGCAACCAATCTGCCTTCGAGCAATGCTGTCCCTGGCGGGAGTTCGGCCTGGTCGATCAACATCGATGCCCCCAACACAACAGAAATGCCCCGCAATTCAATTATGTTTCCATGGCATGACACCGATCCCAACGACGGCGGCACAATCAGTTACAAGCTTACAGGAACATCGCCAAACAGAATATTCGTTGTCGAATATAATAATGTAGCAATGTTTGGTTCGTCATGTACTTCCTATACTTTCAGCGGTCAGGTAAAACTTTTTGAAACAAGTAACAACATTGAAATTCATCTGGCAAACAAAGACATCTGCACAGCATGGAATGATGGTGCTGCAATCATGGGGCTGACCAATTTCAATGGCAATCTATCCGTAATACCTTCCGGGTGCAATTATTCAGCTGCATGGAGCGCGTCAAACGACGCATGGAGATTTACATGCAACTGCACCGATTGTATTACCCTGCCTGTGGAATTCCTTTCATTTTCGGGATCTCACATTGCTCCGGGAGTCAACAGACTTGAATGGGAAACTGCCACTGAAACCAACAATGACTTTTTCGAAATTCAACGAAAAAACGAAAACGACGATTTTGTCAAAATTGCCGAGCAGAATGGTGCAGGAAATTCCAATCAGCAACTACAGTACTCTTATACTGACAACGAGGCTGGAAGCGGTGTTTCGTATTACCGGCTGCGGCAGGTCGATTTCAACGGAAATAATGCATTCAGCTCTATAATTGCTGTTGGTGAATTTCCGGAAATTGTCGGCTTCAACAGTGTGTTTCCAAATCCGGCAACTGAAGAGATTACTGTACAATTAACTTCAGACGGCACACCAATACGACTGGTGCTGGTTGCAGCCGGCGGACAGGAGTTTATATTGGATGAACAGTTCAGCTTCACTGGGGCGACCTCCAGGACTTATCATTTAGATAATGTTCCTCCCGGGGTATATTTGCTGAAAGCTGACAATGAAAAATCGGAGTACTTTTTCAAAGAAAAAATTGTCGTGCAATAAATGATGGTTTGTCTAAATCAATTCTGATGTATCCCGAAAAGGATTCTCATATCCCAAACTTCCGCCGGTCAAGCAGTATTGCGCCATCTTTATAACACGGAATGTTGACCTGGATGAATAATCATACATGCCTATAAGCATTTATAAAAACATGGATTCTGCCAACTTTTACATATATCGATCTAGAATATATGTTATTTTTCTGAAAGGATCATAAAGGATTTATAAATTTGTAAAAATGTATGCCAATACAGACACAAAATTCCCTGGAAGCTCAATCAGTGCCAAAAACAGCATTTAGCAAAGGGAGCAGGGTGTATGGCATCCGATCTTACAACATATTGTAAATCTAATATTCACATCATGAACAGAAAAAACGTTTCAACCACATTATTGATGTTATTTCTTTCTACGGTATTATCTGCACAGCAGGGGCAACCAGAACCTGCCAATCAGGAATGGGTGCAATTTTTAAATACCAGAACATCGGCAAGCAATAATGATAGCCTGGGCGGCCTGCCTTCTCCGACAAAATACCATTTTTTGAACGGATCAACGTCTAATGATAAATCGCAAAGAGCTTTTGCGGCCACCTATGATTTGCGTACAGCCGGACCTGGCGGCACATCATTGTTAAATCCCGTTCGCAATCAGGGCACCTGCGGCTCTTGTTGGACATTTGGTGCTTATGGGTGTCTTGAATCCTGGCTGAAAAAAAACGCTGAGGGAGTTTTTGATTTTTCAGAAAACAACATGAAGGAATGTCATGGATTTGAATTTGGGGCATGCGATGGTGGCAATCTGGACATGGTTACAGCATATCTGGCGCGCCGGAGCGGACCGGTTTTAGAGTCTGCCGACCCATATGTCAATGGAAATGCTGGTTGCACCGAAGGGTTAAGCGAACAGTTTTTTATTACCGATGTTTGCTTCCTGCCAAACAACCGGGACACTCTTAAACAAGCCATCATGGATTACGGAGCTCTCTACACAACACTAAACATGCAAACATCCAGCACCTATTACAATAGTTCAAATTACACTTACTTCTATAACGGCAACACACCATATAATCACATTGTAATGCTTGTTGGGTGGGATGACAATAAAGTAACAAGCGGGGGTACTGGAGCATGGATATGTCAGAATTCCTGGGGAACGGGCTGGGGAGAAAATGGTTTTTTTTATGTATCATATAATGACACTAAAATCAATACGTCAGTTGGTTGTTTCAAACGAAAAAAGAACGTATCCAATGATTTGTATACACTTTATCAGATCGATGAATTAGGGGCAATTAGTGGTTATGGATACGGAGATTCGGTGTGCTATGGCGCAGTAAAATACGTTTCGGAAAACAATTTTGATATTAAAAGTGTAAGCACATATGCCAAATCCAGTAATACAAAAATTGAAATTTCTATTTATGACAATTTTCTGAACGGCACATTTTCGGGCTTACTTGCTTCAGTCCCCCTTCAGATTTGTACTCATCCCGGGTACTACACTTTTGATCTAACAACACCCATTGTTATTCCTCAGGGAAATGATTTCTACGTTTGCGTTAAGTATATTGCTCCCGGCACTATCTATCCAGCACCAATTGAAAAGTACTATTCCGGATATGCTGATCCAGCTCTAAATCAAACTTCATGGTTCAGTCATAATGGAAATCCAAACACCTGGTATAAAGATCTTACGTGTGATCTGGCTGTAAAAGTTTTTGCCCAGGCTAATGTTTCAGCGCAAGTAACTTCATTTGAAACACCTTCATGTTATCAGGTGAATGACGGGCAAATAACGCTTCAAACATGGGGAGGACAGCCACCCTATTCATATTCATGGAATACCATCCCCGCACAAAATACTGAAAGTGTCACCAATCTGGGCGCCGGACAATATTCTTGTACAATAACAGATGCCTTAAGTCATTCGACGGTATATTCATTCTCTTTACAAGAACCCGACCCTATCATAGTTCAAACGATAGCGCACACCAACAATCCTTGTTTTGGAGATGAAACCGGCTATCTGGAAATTTTTGCAGGAAACTTAAGCGTAACAGAGCAATATGCAAATTCTGTAATCAGCGTCACTTCAAGTATGTCGTCAAATCCGGCATCCAATCTTACCGGCCCTCCTGACGCGACTTCATGGTCATCAAATTACTCATTAAACAGACAATCTCTTATTCTTGCATATAATCCACCTCAGGCCATCTCCGGGGTTAACGTGTATGAAAAAGGTGGATCCGGATCCATTGATTCTGTTTATATACGCAATGCCACTACAGGCGTCTGGCAAAATGTTTATGCCGGTATTCCATTTTTTATTGAAAATGACAGCACTTTTCATGTCGCATTTCCGCTAACAACATATGAAGTAGATGCCGTGAAACTATCGTCGATAGGAACTTTTTTTCCATTTTACCCAATGATTGACGCTGTTGGAATTTGCATACCTGAAAATTGCGACTATGTCTGGAGTAGTGGTGCTACAACTCCAGCAATAAGCAATCTTGAATCCGGCGATTATATAGTGACCGTGACCAACGATGATGGATGCCAGACACAATCTACCTTTTTAATAACGCAGCCCGACTCATTATTTGTACAGGCAATGAATGATACTACCATTTGTAGCGGCACTTCAGTGCAGCTGACAGCTGTTACCTCCGGCACCCTGATTTGGTACGAAGCTGAATCTTCAACACCTTTATCATCAATGAATGTATCGCCAGTCATTTCAAAAGACTTTTATGTAAAATCTGAAACCTCGTGTGGTATTGTTTGGGATACTGTTTCCGTTACAGTGCTTGAAACGCCATATATACAATCACTGAATGATACAATAATATGTTCCGGAAGTTCAATTACGCTGGCAGCCACTGGCTCCGGTATTACGGACTGGTATCTTTTGGGTGACTCACAACCCCTTACACAAATGACTTTCGTCCCAGACACAACTGAATCTTACGTTGTATTTGCAGAAAACGGCATTTGTGGTCAGCTTAGCGATACAATTCTCGTTGAAGTACTGAGCAACCCTCAATCTGCTCACGACCTTACTGGTGACACTTTGGTTTGTCAGGGAGAAAGCTCACTGATATATAACCTTCCTGCCATTGGCTACGCTATCGCTTATAATTGGACGCTGCCAGCCGGCGCAACGGGGATCAGTTCAACCAACAATATTTCCATCAGCTATGGGTTATCGGCTGTTTCTGGTTATGTTCGTGTCTACGCAATGAACTCATGTGGCAGTGGATCACCTGATTCATTGTGGGTAGAAGTTTTTTCCAAGCCAGCAACACCGGTAATCAGCCTGAATAGTCACACCTTACATTCGAGTGCCCCAGTCGGAAATCAATGGTA
>CAYSCE010000170.1:0-7004 GCA_964429475.1 uncultured Bacteroidaceae bacterium
GCTGCTGTAAACACACCTGTTCCGTCGTTTGTAAAAATGGCGATGTTGCCGGAAATGCCCCCTACATATAAATCAAGATCCGAGTCTCCGTCAATATCTGCAACCTTGGGCACGGAATAAGTACCTATCACTATATCGACGCCACCGGCCTGCAGATTTGGGGCTTGCACAAAATCTCCGCCTCCTTCATTCTTGTAAACCTTAATATAACCATCGGATTGCCCAAAATACAAATCCATATCTCCGTCATTATCTACATCGGCAAATTCAGGAGATGGATTGGATAGTGTTGTAATTGCGGTTCCCGGAGTACTAAAAATCTGACCGTGGTTTTCAAAACTCTGGGCATTCAGAGTGCTGGTTGCCATCAACAATGCAATTGCACTTCCGGCAATCCTTATCCCTACCTTGCTTTGCATCCGGCTCAACCGCCGGTAAACCGAATTCAGCTGACTTTCCAGCCGGCTCTTCTCATACGGGGAATAATCCGGAGTCAATTTCAGCTGTTCAATCTTCCTGAACAACCTGAAAAATTTATGCACCCACTTATTCCAGTAATACCCCCGATTCAGGGAAATGTTGAGTTTTTTCATAGTGCAATTTATTTATTTGGAACAAATATACTCTAATTTATTTAATTATGCAATTTATCGATGATTTTTTGTTTTTCAAATATTTCTTTACATTTTTTACATCTAATTGCAGCTTTACAAAAGTTATATATAAGTTTTCTTTGAACTAAACATTAATGTCCAATCATTTACAACCTGTGCAATGATTGTTTGAAATGTATAATACTGTAAAAAAATACAATTACAACCCACATGCTATTCTCCATGGAAGCATTGCGTTGAAATATCCATCAGCATTTAATAATTTCCAATTGTGCACGTTTTTTCCGAATTCAACTGCATATTTCATTCAGAGCCTTGTTATCCCGGATGATACGGTCGTGAAAACGCGATTGCCATTCAAAAACATTGTCGATACACCTTTGTTGCAAACAATTTCACCAAAATAATGTGCCCGGCATTTTCTACAAACCGTTAGGTAATATGCTCCGTTGCTTCCATAATCATAAACTTGCAACTGCACCTGTTTAATGCGATATTTGCTTTAAAATTTCGCACACATGCACTATGAAATCATCAACAAAAATTCACCTTCGTCAATAATCTTTACCCCCAGCTTTTCTGCAGCCTGGCGTTTGGCCGGCCCCATGTTATCACCAGCTAATAAATAATTTGTTTTAGCCGACACCGACGATGCCACCTTGCCGCCATTGGCTTCAACCAGTTTCTTCAGTTCATTACGCCGCTCGGGTGATGAAAAAACACCGCTGATAACAAAAGTAAAACCTTTGAGTTTCTCGCTTTGCAGAACCTGTTTCTGAACTTCAAATTGCAGCCCTGCGTTCTTCAACCGCTCCACAAGCTGCATGTGCGTCAATGACTGGCTCCAGCTAACAATACTTTCCGCAATAATAACCCCGACATCTCCAATCTGTACCAGCTCATCCGTAGTCATTTTCATCAGCGATGCCATGCTCTCAACATGACGCGCAATCTTCGCTGCCAGCGTTTCGCCTACATGACGGATGCCCAATGCAAACAACACTTTTTCAAACGGAATTGATTTCGAACTTTCAATTCCCTTGAGAATATTTTCAACACTCTTTTCCTGAAGCCGCACCACACGTGTCTTTCCTGTGGTTTCATCCGTCATTGCCTTTTCAAGACCAAGCAGTTGATCAGCGCGTAATGAATACAAATCGGCCACGTTTCTTATCAATCCCTTATCGAATAAAAGCTCTACTTTACCTTCGCCCAGGCTATCAATATTCATGGCCTTCCTCGATATAAAATGTTCAATTTTTCCCTTGATCTGCGGCGGACATTCCATATCGTTCGGACAAAACCAGGCAGCTTCGCCTTCGTTGCGCTGAAGCGGTGTTCCACATTCGGGACATTGTTTTGCATATTCAAAAGGAAGACTGTCGGCCGGCCGCAGCGATAATTCAACACCGGTGATTTTCGGAATAATTTCGCCGCCTTTTTCAACATATACCGAATCGCCTATGCGCACATCCAGCTGCGAAATAATATCGGCGTTGTGCAGCGATGCGCGTTTTACAGTGGTGCCTGCAAGCTGCACCGGATCAAGGTTTGCAACAGGTGTTACCACGCCGGTTCGTCCAACCGAAAATTCCACCGACAACAATTTTGTGCAAGCAGCTTCAGCTTTATATTTATACGCTACGGCCCATCGCGGCGATTTTGCCGTATAGCCCATCTGCTCCTGTAGCGCTATATCATTGGCTTTGATAACAGCACCATCTATGGCAAAAGGAAGATCGTTGCGTTTTGCTGACCATTCTTCAAGATAGGCATTCACCGAATCAACTCCTTTGCAGCGACGAATAAAATCATGAATTTTAAATCCCCATGTCTTCGCTTTCTGCAACACATCGTAATGGGTATCTGCAACTACTTCATCGCTGATAAAAGAGTACAACATGCAATCGAGACCACGCGCTGCAACCTCCGATGAATCCTGCAGCTTAAGAGTTCCTGATGCGGCATTGCGCGGATTGGCAAATGGTTCATCGCCGTTATCCAGTCTCTCCTGATTCATCCTTTCAAACGAAGAAAACGGCAGAATAATTTCGCCGCGCATTTCGAACAACTGTGGAAAACCGCTTCCCATCAGGCGCATAGGAATACTTCGAATGGTTTTCACATTGGCTGTAACCACATCACCGCGGTTTCCATCGCCGCGTGTGACCGCACGCACCAGCAATCCGTTTTCATACACCAGACTGATGGCAACACCGTCGTATTTGGGTTCACAGGTAAACTCCACATCATCGCCACCGGCTTTGGTGCAGCGTGTAAAGAAATCAGAAAGTTCTTCAACCGAATACACATTCGATAACGATAACATCGGAAAAATATGATCGGCACTGTCAAACTGTTTGGTCACCTGCCCGCCGACACGCTGAGTAGGACTATCGGGCTCAACGTGTCCGGTTTCTTTTTCAAGCTTTTCAAGCTCTTTCAGCATCATATCAAAATCATAGTCCGAAATTTCCGGGCGATCCTGCGTATAGTACAGGAAGTTGTGCCGGTTCAGTTCAGCTGTAAGAATGCGGATTCTACTCAATGCTTCATTTCTTTCCATTCGTTCTGCAAATTGTATTGTACCTGAAAGTTTTATTCAACCATGAATTTCCCCGATTTACGGCCTGTATCTGTAAGCATTTCTATCATATACAAACCGGAGCTAAATGAAGAAATGTCGATTCGGCCACCTTCACCGGAGATCGTTTGCATCAGCAGTTTGCCGGTTAGGTCGTACACTTTTACCAGTGCATTACTTTCATTGACAAAAATTTCGGTGCTTGCCGGAAAAGGATAAATATTCATTTTGTTTATTGAAAGTTCTTCGGCAGCAAGAATATTCATTTCAATGGTGTTTACGTTGTAAATCCCCCACAACTGACCCGGTGAAATTTCTTTCCATTCGTACCAGTGTACCAACTGATCCCAAGTGTGATAGCAGGCATAATAATTCATGCCGGATTGCTGGCGATAACCGACAAGAGTAATAAAATGATCAGTATTTCCATCGCCATCGGTATCCACGAGCGCCATCATGGGCTTGTTTGAAAGCATTTCAAAAATAAATGCATTGAATGAAAATGAGGACAGGTAATGCGAGTATAACAATCCCTGATATGAAGATACGTGCAGAAGATAATTATCGAATGCAGAGGCCAAATCACTGCTCCAGCTCCATCCATAATAATTTGCGTATGAACTGCGAGAAGTAAACATAAAATCTGCAATACAATTATTGCTGTGTTCATCTCCAGCAGGCGGTTCCGACACATCGGCCAGCAGATTCGGATAATAATCCAATGGCATTGCATAATCATTATAATGATCGGTCGATGCAATACACTGGTTTACAAGCGGAGTTTGCGTTGAAGCATCGCCAGGAAAAATGTCGGGGTAGCTGTTGATGTCATAATAACCAAGCACCATTCCCAGCGCTGTCGGACCACAACCATACCGCCATTCGTAAGCCGGGACACCGGGAATGAGGTATTCGGCATCTGCTTTTTCATTAAAAATAAACCCTTTGATATCGACTCCTTCCCCAGGATATTTTCCTGTTGTGCTCTGCTGGGCATGTAGCGACAAAATCACCGGGAGAAAAAGCGCTACAAAAATCAGAATCCGCATATTTTTTTTGTAAAAATAGCACTTTTAATCATCTCCGACAAATTGCCGCTGATAATATTACTGTCAAATTCAATAAATATATTCTTTAAGAACACCAATTCATCAGAAGCCAACATTGAACAGAATAAATCCATAGCCCACAGCAAATCCAATAAGAACATTGATAAATTTTGCCAGTAAAAAACTCTTCTGCGATTCGGCCAGCAGCGGCAATGCGCCGTGTCCGTCCTGCACAATGCTCGATCCCATCAACACGCCTAGTGGAATATAACCACCGGCAAACATAGTTACAAAAACCATATGTGGCCCCGATTCCGGAATGACTCCAATTAAACAGGCGATTAACAGCAAAGTAACCGGATTTTCCTTCATCCACATTTCAGCATTGAGTTCCGGAAGCGCAAATTCAATTAACACAAGTGCGCCAAAAGTCCATAAAAAGACTTTAATAAAATGCTTTTTAATCACGTGTCCCCACAGATGTTCATTGATAAAATGGTCGGGCAGACGGAATGAAGCAAGCAAGGTTAAAAAAGCAAGTCCGGCAAAAATATAATTGATGTATTCTTCAAAATGGAAATGCTTCATAACGGAGTGTTCTCCTTCTTCGTGGCCATGCATATCTGTACCAAAAACAAGATTCAGAATCACCAGTGCAAGTCCGAAAATAAGCAGTGCTCGCGGGAAAGTAATATTCTTCAGGTTGTTTCTTACCGATGATTTTCCGTGCTCATGCGCATGATCATGCTGATGGATTTCAAAATGCATTTCGCGAACCATAATTGTCTTTTTCCGGAAAGTAAAATGAACGGCATATCCCACCAGTATTGCAATAACAGCTAATCCGATATGAATAATAACCGTCTGAAGCGGGAACATTGAAAACATTAGAAAAGCCTCATCGCCCGAGGTTGCGATCAATGTAGCCACCAGAGCACCAAAGCCAACGTTCCCGTGTGTGAACAACGAAACAATAAAAAAAGTTCCGAAACAACCGGGAAGCAAACCCATAAACGTTCCCAGCAAAATTTGCCCGGTAACATTGTTCTTCATCCGATTGAGCCAGCGACCCTGACTGCGGATATTAATGAATTCAATCATCAGCATCATTACCAGTACAATCCCGGTTAACGTTAATGCTGTATGAAGTAAAGAAAGAATTAGTTCCATGGAGTACAATTTCATCAACAAAAATAATCATTTAATTATTGTCGTTTTTATAACATGGAACAGTTTCTTCTTTCAAAGCAGTTTATTATCTTTGTACTGATGAAAAATCTCCGGGCAATTTTACTGTTGCTGTTTTTAACCCCGCTAACGGTTTCCGCACAATCCGGCACAACTACGATATTGTCGCCTCAACAGGCCTGTGCTGATGTCAGTTTTCTCGAAAATATTTTCTTCACCACCCACATCAATCTGGCACTGGTGGCCGATACCAATCAGCTGCGCGAGCGCTTCGATACGTTGCGCGCCGGAATTACAGACTCAATCGGACCGGCAGAACTATACCGCCGCCTGGCGCCTGTATTCGGAACTATACGCGACATTCATTGTTCACTCGATCTGCCTCTGGCATACAACGAATATTATCAGAACGGCGGATATTACCTGCCTGTACACATAGTTATTATTGACAAACAGCTGTATGTGCGCAGCGAGTATTCCGGCAACTGCCCGGGCGGCGCACAGATTCTGTCCATCAATGGAATCGCCGCTGACACTATCGTTCAGACTTTACTCTCCATTTCTTCGTCTGAAGGCGACAACATTCATTCTCGTGAAAAAGTGATGGAATATTCGTTTGCAAGTGTTTATCCGTTGTTCTTTCCTGTCGATTCTGTTAATGAACTACGACTAAGAGTTGACTCCGATACCCTGTATACGTCCGTCGATGGGGCCAACAGACAGCAAACTGTTTATGATACTTTTTTTCAGGATCCTGTGCCTGCCGATAACCAATCGTTTACATTCGGCTATACCAGCGATAAAAAAATCGCCTATATGCGCATTGCTACTTTTATGGGTGGCAACCCCGGCGAATACAGCCGGTTTTTAAAAGCCACCTTCCGGTATCTCAACGACCATCCGCCTGTCGGGCTCATTATCGACCTGCGGCACAATGGAGGAGGGTTTGCCGACCATGGAAAAAAACTTGTCCGTTATCTGATGCCTGAACCATTTACTTACATCCACAACATTGTGTCAAAGTCAAGTTCACTCATGCAGCGCGAAATAATCCGGAACAATATTTTTCAACCCGAAATAATTAAATTCCTGCAAAAAGATATCGGCTATAAACCGCTCAGAGCCTTCTGGTCCAAACATGATGGCGTCATTGATACCACTTTGCAGAAAACAGTAAAACCGGTTTCAGATCAATTGAATTACAAAGGTTTTCTGATATTGATGATTGATGGCATGAGCGCTTCAACAACCGGAATGGTTTGCAACACGCTGCGAAAACGCCCCAATACCCTGATTACGGGATTGCCGGCAGGTTGCGCTGTCTCAGGGACTTTCGGACAACCCACCGCATTCTCTTTGCCCAACAGCGGAATTGCAGGTTATATAAGCATTCTTCGATTTAATCAGGATAATAAAACACCCGATCTTACGCCGATTATGCCCGATGTAACACTTCCGGAATCACCTGCTGATCTGGTTTCGGGCAACGACAGCCAATTAAATACACTGCTCGGATTTTTACGAGGCAAAATGAAAAACAATGAATAAAAGTTTCGTTTTCGCCTTGTT
>CAYSCE010000171.1:0-6887 GCA_964429475.1 uncultured Bacteroidaceae bacterium
CTGATAAAAGTGATTGGTGGGGTTTAGTCTGGAGACTAAACCCCGAAATAAAAATTAAAAAGACTACACCCAACAGTTACACCACGACGCTCTCAGATCGCTCCGCTTCGCTCCGCGCTCATACACTGTTGGGTGTAGTCTGATAAAAGTGATTGGTGGGGTTTAGTCTGGAGACTAAACCCCGAAATAAAAATAAAAAAGACTACACCCAACAGTTACACCACGACGCTCTCAGATCGCTCCGCGATGCAGAGTAGTCGTGGTCGTGGTGTCCGCCCGATTCAAAAATCAATTTCAATCAGCACCGGATAATGATCCGAAAGAACGCGGTCGTTCGGGCGCTTGTCGTCGATGTGAGCTACAGAGCGGACTTTGACGCGCTGCACAAAAAAGTAATCGATGCATTCGCTTACAGTATTCGTCGGATTAAAGGCGTTGTACGTTCCAGCCGGCCCGTAGAGCGGCGTTTGAGATATGGAGGATGCTTCGGATAATTGACTCTGCAACAGCAGTATGGGCTGACTTCCGGCGCTGGTATTGAAATCGCCGCACAGCATGACCGGAAGCGTGTCGTAATGGATGGATTTTATTTTTTCAAGAATCAGTGCAGCCGATTTTTCGCGCGCCAATGCACCCATGTGATCGAAATGTGTATTTAAAAACAAAAATCTTTTTCCACTCTCCAGATGCTCGAAAATCCCATACGTGCAGATGCGCTCCAGTGCCGCATCCCAGCCAACCGACACGGTGTCCGGCCGGTCCGAAAGCCAGAAGGTATTTTGTCTTACTACCCGGTATTTTGTTTTGTTGTAAAAAATGGCAGCGTACTCGCCTTTCTTTTTTCCGTCTTCGCGTCCGACGCCGATATAATCATACTCCGGTAAATTGGTTTTCAGATACAAAACCTGATCGTTCAATCCTTCCTGTATACCAAATATATCTGGCTGCTCATATCTGAAAAGTCTCACCACATCTTCTTTACGCTGATCCCAGCTGTTGTCGCCATCCGCAGGATTATTGTACCGGATGTTGAAACTCATAGCCTTCAGGTGCAATGGCTCTGCCGGGAAATTGGTAGTCACAATGCGCAGGATCATGCGCCGGTTGCAGGCATGGGCTTTTTCTGATTTGAGCTTGTCGTGTATGGTGTATATGTAACTTTCATCGAGGGTCATTCCGGTCATCAGAAACGGATATTGATTGTGAAGGTCTTCCGTAACAACAGCAGGAAATCTTTCGCCGCAGCCAGTGGCTATAATCCGCCGCTGGTCGATGTTGGATGATCTCAGAATCTCATTGCGAAAACTTTCTGCTCTTTTTTGCGAAAGGGTGTCGTTGTAATCAGCGCTGCCACGCATATCGGTGTGATACTGAATTTCGATCTGCACCTGCGGGTTTCTGTTCATAAAACAAATAATGGAATCGGCCAGATCTTTATTGGCCTGTATTAACCAATCATCGTAAATAATTGTATACGGTACCTGACATTGATCGTTCATGTTCACCCGGGTGTCCGACAGTGCGAAAACACCGCTCTGCGCGCGGCCTGTAATACATGGTAGCGAAAGCAGAATGGACAGAATAAGCGAAAACCATTTCATAATGTTGCTGTTATTAAACACGGGATCCGTGTTCTATTTGAGTACATGCATTTCACTTTAATTTTTATCGTCACAGGATATTTTTCCAAACCATTGTACTGAAAAAGCAGTCTCTGTTAGCCTCGCCTGGCTGATCATCCACCGCAGATCCAGATCTTTATCAGGATGACACGGTGGATGATGCTTTTTAAAGCATGCCGGGGCGAATAATCAACCATATGTTTCAATGATATAATGCATGCAACTATCCGATCTTACAAATCAAATGGTCTTATTTTGTTTTTTTCCCGGCCGAATACGAATAGCTTGCAGTGCTGTTTTCGGGAATCGACTCGTCTGTACTCATGACAACCATGACCACTTTATCGTATTCGCTTCCGTATGCATCTGCGCTAAATGTCGCAGCAGCACTGGCATCGGGCTTCACCGGCACAACTTTATACACTTTGTTGTCTTTGCTGTTCATCAGAATAAATGCGAGGCGGAATTTCTTTGACGCATCTCCGTTGAACTGCACCACAAAAGGTTTTTTGCCTTTTTCAATATTGAACGAAATATAATCGGCGGCATACGGATTCACTGTTG
This sequence comes from uncultured Bacteroidaceae bacterium, assembly GCA_964429475.1. Classification (GTDB taxonomy): domain Bacteria; phylum Bacteroidota; class Bacteroidia; order Bacteroidales; family DTU049; genus GWF2-43-63. Next base: position 2,187 of record CAYSCE010000171.1, read on the forward strand.
CATCGGTCTTTTCAACCGGCAACTGCGTGTGTGTTGCAGACTCTTTGCACTTGCGGAAATTGTAATGGGCATGATAATATTTTCCGTTTTCGTACACAGGATCATCAATATAATTGGCAATAATCCACTGCTCAAAAACGTCGTCGAACGATACGGAATATCCAAGCTGTTTCAGCGTTCCGGCAATACCTTCAATGCCATCGGACTGGTTGCGTATGAGCGTTTGGATATAGTTCCATTGTCCGTATTGTTCAAACATGAACAGCATAAAAAGTTTTACCTGATCGTAATTCGAAAAATAAATGAGCGGAATGTCAGGCTCCATGACAAAAAACGCCAAATCATCCATGACATCCTTTTTATACAGATCGGCTGTGAGATATACCGAAGCGAAGGTGGAGAACTGTTCATCAATCCAGGCAACTTCCCAATAGCGTATTGGGTTTATTGTTGGCTCAGGTGAGTGATCCTGCTGCCAATGCAGCAAATGACCAAATTCGTGTGCGGTGATTTTTTCGGCGTTGTAAAAACTGGTGGCCGAAACATAGACCAGTTCATGTTCCGAGCTGTGCCGGTTCCAAATGCGCATGGTCATGCTGTCGGGCATTTGCTGTGCCGGATCGTAATAGCCGCCCCAGCTGGGTTCGTTGATAACAAGAATAAAAATACGCGGATCATGATCAAGTGCGTCGGGCACAGGTCCATAGCGGAAAGTGAGCGAGTCGTAAAACTTCTCATCAAACGATTTCACTACCTGATCAATGTCTTTTTGTTCGGGCTGTTTGGCATCTTTTTCAACAAACACATAGCAATGATCGCCGGCTTTTTTGCAAACCGCTGTCAGATGCCGCTGCGGAATATGTTGCAGACTGGGCCAGTCGATGTACGAAGGTGTCCAGAATTTCAATGAATCACCGGCTTTGTACTGCGCCAGCAGCGCGTTTTGTGACGCTGTCAGCATAATGATTATAGCCAAAAACAGAAGTTTTTTCATATCGTTGAGCTTCTACAAGTTGTATTTTTCTTTCAGTGCTTTCAGTTCTTCAAACATTCCAAGTCGCGAATATACGATTTTCAATGATTGAATAATCAGGGTGTCATCCGGATCCGCGACTTCGGCCCTTTGAAGCCATGGAAGCGCTTTACGGAACTCAGCATACATTTTTTCCTGACACTGCTTGTATTTTTCTTTGTTGTCATAGGGAACTTTTTCTGCTTCATTGAACCAGTCAACTCCTGCATTGTAATATACTGCTGCAAGATTATACAAGGCATCGGAATAATCCTGGTCGAGTTCAATGGCATTTTTATAATCGCTGATGGCGCGCGCAGTGTCACTCAGGTTTTGCCAGATGATAGCACGTGTGAAAAATAAAAGTTCAAGCTGACTTTTTTTCAGCGGAATAACTTCGTTGAGAGCTGCAATGGTACGCTTGTCATCCTTTGTTGCTATATAAAAATTCGATTTTGCAATCAACAGTAATGTGTCCTTTGGGAATTTTTTCAACCCCCGGTTGATGGCTTTCAGTCTTGATTTGGCTGTTTTCGGATGCAACTCTGCATACAGCAATGTTGTTTTTGGCGAGGCCGGAGAAAAGGTTTGCAGCTGTTTCGAATATTGTTTGAATCCTTTTTTATCGTCCATGCGTTTCGAAATCACGGCAGCATTATACACGGCTACCGGAACCGAATCGTGCTGCAGATAACAGCTGCGTGCTGCATCGAACTGATCGGTTTTATACAGAGAGTAACATTCCTGAAACCTTGTTGTATCCTTGAGTTGAGCGCTCGCATAATTACATGAAACTGCGAAAAGAAAAAATATGATCAGCGTTTTGAAAGTCATTGAGCTTTGATTTTCCATTTTTCTCCGAGATTGTATTTGATGTTGCGGGTGCCGATAAAGACAGGTGGCGCGCAGATAGTCAGCATAAACGCCTGAAACTGTAAAATGTCCAGTACACTTGCTCCTCCGTCATCAATGGCTGCCATCGGGATCAATACCACGCTCATCATTACGACCAAAATGCCATATCCGAATGGCTGTAGCCAGCGCTGGTTGTTGAATACCGGAATTTTCACCGACGTAATATCCGAATAATTCAATGCTATTGTTTTGGTTTTATATACCGGATAGCGGCTTTTGACAATGGTGTCGGTTTTGTTTCCGTAATGCCGGATCAGCAGCGATGAATCGCACCCCGCATTATAAACGATCATCACCGAAAGCGAAGAATCGGTAAAGGACTCAATGGTCGACCAGATGCTTGTGTCTTTGGTGCTGAAGCGATACTGACGATCGCTATACAACTCTTTTACTTTTCCGTTTTTTGTTTTCTCCAGATAAATACTTTTCTGTCCGAAGGCCGCCCGGGTAAACAGAATCAGCAATAAAACAAAAAATATTGGTCTCAATTCAGTCCATTTTACAGGTTGAATTTTAATCCGAAATGAAAGCCAAAAGAGTTTAGGGCTAAATAATCTTTCAAAGTTTCAGAAGGTTTTGTCAAATCAACCGGGGCGCTTTGGTCTAAGGTATATGAATCTACAAAAACAAACTCTTTATCATGCAGTGTTTGAGTGGAAAGCCGATCAACGCCATCCTGTGTAAATTCAGTCATTTCTCCTCTGCCAGGAGAGTAGGAAACAGCATTCATCCGGACTTCGCAAAACATACTCATCAGTTCATTAGCCTTGTACATAACTCCTAGTGCCGATGAGACGCCGAGCGCGTTTCCGCCCTGGTACACAAAACTCTTTTCGTAGTAAGAGCCAGAGATTATCATATCGTTATTTTCATATACTTTACCAATGCCAAAAATGATCCCGAATCTAATATACGGATCGAGCTGTCTATCCGAAGACATAGATAACTGTAATGCAGGATTCAGAAAAAGCATTTTTGCTTTCAGGCTGCAATTCTCATTGAAATAGTAATTCGAACTGGTGTCTGTGCTTGTATATTTTGCATTCACTGGATCACCGTTTAGGTACGATACGTTCAGCTCTGCAAAAGCATTTTTGGAAATTGTACAACCACCAGTCAGCCCAATATTCAAACCTTGACCAAGAGAAAAATTTATTTTTTCACTGAAGGTGGTTGTATTAATGGTTGTGTTAGAGGTGTACATATTATTATGAACACCAGATGGTATTTTTAATCCATAACCGGCATTCAACCCTACGTAGAACTGTTGTCCGTACAATGCTTCCGACTTTATTCCGGCCATCATTATGGTGAAAACTAAAATCAGCAATATATTTTTCATATTTGTGGTGTTTGAGGGAATAATACCTTACTAAATACATGTCATCTGACTTTTTTAAAGACTAAACCGCAGCCCGATATGCAAGCCATAGTTGTAGAGTGAAAACAGGCTTTTTGTCATTTCGCGTGGTTTTGTGTCATCTATTGGCCCGTTTTGTGTGTTATATGAATCAACATAAATGACTTCTTTGTCATAGACAGTCATTGAAGGAAGCTGATCAATTCCATCTTTTGTGAATTTCGTCAGTACATTTTTGTTAGGGGAATAGGACAGTCCATTAACGCGTGCTTCACAAAACACACTCAACAGATCGCTTGCCTTATACAAAACACCAAGAGACGATGTAAAACCAAGCGCATGTCCATTGCTGTAAACAGTTTTCATATCCCAGTATTCGCCATTAAAATTTTCACCTTTGATGGTTTCATTCAGCTTTCCGATGCCGCAGGTGATTCCGAATTTTACGTACGGATTACATTTTTTTTCGGGCGAAATGGATATCATTAATGCGGGATTCAGATATATCATTCGGGCGTTCATACTGTAATTCATGTCAACATAATATGAGCCGGCTGTATCAATGGATTTACTTATTGCTTTTACCGGAGCTCCGTTCAGATACGATACATTCAGTTCCACTGATGCAACTTCTGAAACTTTATAACCTCCGGTCAGCCCAATATACAATCCCTTTCCAAGTGAAAAATTTACTTTGTCATATGTTGAAGCTGCATTAATGCTTGAAATATTGTCGTAATTCCAGTTGTTTATACTGGATGGAATTTTTAATCCATAACCCGCATCAAATCCGGTGTAAAACGATTGTCCGTATGTTGTCGGAATGGATAATCCAATATACGTTACAACAAAAACGGACATCAGAAAATATTTTTTCATAGTTGTTTTTTTTATGGTTAATCTCGTTTTAAATCATTTCGTATAGTTTTATCGAAATGTCTTTACGTAAATCACTATAAATTAAAACGCAGTCCTATGTTAAAGCCGAAGGAGTTGAGCGGAAACAATTCCTTTAGTGCTTTTACCGGTTCTGATGAGGTTGGTGGATTATTTGAGTCGTAGTCATAGGAATTTAAATATTCGACTTCAATTTCCGACGTGGTCATACCAGGCAACTGGTCAACTCCACTAATCGTGTATTCAGTTAGAACTCTTTTCTTAGGAGAAAAATTCAATAACTGAATTTTAAATTCGCCCACGAGTGCCAGTTTGTCGGAAAGGTTATAAATTGCACCAAGTGATGAAGTGACACCCAGATTAAAACCATTGGAATACATCTGTGTTGTTTTTTCGTTTTCATCTTCGCGATTTGATTCAATGCTTGCCTTGGCGCAAATGAGACCCATTTTCATATAGGGCGATAAGGTAGATTGGGGCTTCATCTGAATTATTAGTGCCGGCGAAACCCGTACCG
>CAYSCE010000172.1:0-6883 GCA_964429475.1 uncultured Bacteroidaceae bacterium
GCCATCGCTTCGGACAATGATGGTATTGCAAGTCTGACTTACGTACTCACAGGCGTAACCAGCGGTACAGGTACTTCGCTTGCAGGAGTTGTTTTCAATCTTGGAACAACAACAGTAACATTTACCGCAGTCGACAGCTCCGGAAATGAGGTTACATGCATCTTTGATGTAATCGTCTCAGATAATCAGGACCCGATCTTCAGCTTCTGTCACGCTGGTGATGATCAGAAAGTGAACACCGATTTGGGCGTCAACACTTATACGCAGCCCGATGCAAGCTGGGATGCCATCGCTTCGGACAATGATGGTATTGCAAGTCTGACTTACGTACTCACAGGCGCAACCAGCGGTACAGGGACTTCGCTTGCAGGAGTTGTGTTCAATCTTGGTACAACAACAGTTACATTTACTGCAGTCGATAGTTCCGGAAACGAGGTTACATGCGTATTTGACGTAATCGTCTCCGATAATCAGGATCCGATCTTCAGCTTCTGTCTTGCTGGAAACAATCCGGCAGTCAACACCGATCCTGGCGTCAACACATACACACAGCCCGACAACAGTTGGGACGCCATCGCTTCGGACAATGATGGTATTGCAAGTCTGACTTACGTACTCACAGGCGCAACCAGCGGTACAGGAACTTCGCTTGCAGGAGTTGTCTTTAATCTTGGTACAACAACAGTAACATTTACCGCAGTCGATAGTTCCGGAAACGAGGTTACATGTGTCTTTGACGTGATAGTTTCCGATAATCAGGATCCGATCTTCAGCTTCTGTCTCGCTGGAAACAATCCGGCAGTCAACACCGATCCTGGCGTCAACACATACACACAGCCCGACAACAGTTGGGACGCCATCGCTTCGGACAATGATGGTATTGCAAGTCTGACTTATATATTTGAAGGTGCAACCAGTGGTACCGGTACGACACTTGAAGGTGTAGCTTTCAATATCGGAACAACCAGAGTCATTTTCGTTGCCATTGACAGCTCAGGAAACTACATAAAATGCGCCTTTGATGTAACGGTGATTGATAATGAAAATCCTGTATTCACTTTCTGTCTGGCCGGTGATGATCAAAAAGTCACTACTGATCCGGGTGTCAGCACATACACAAATCTCAATGAGAATTGGGATGCTATTGCAGTTGACAACGACGGTATTGCCAGTCTCACGTATGTACTCAGCGGAGCAACAACAGGAAGTGGTACAACGCTCGCCGGGGTGGTGTTCAACCTTGGCTCCACGGTTGTCACCTGGACGGCCACCGACAATGGCGGAAACAGCACCCAGTGCGTGTTCAGAGTGATTGTAATTGACAACGAACCGCCTGTCATTGTTTGTCCGCCTGCAAGAGATTTCTGTTCGGTTGATGAAATTAATATCGGAATTGCAACAGCAACCGACAATGTACAGATTGCAGGGATTGTCAATGATGCACCATCGGTATTTCCTGTTGGAACAACTGTAGTGACGTGGACAGCTTATGACGAACAAGGCAATACAAGTATTTGTAAACAGATTATTGTCGTCACTCAGATTTCGGATGTCTATGCCGGAAAAGATGCTGAATTTTGTCAGGGCACACCTTCCTACACCCTTTCCGATGCTGCCGCAAATAATTATAAAAGCTTACTCTGGAGCGTTGATGAAGGGTATGGTCATTTCGAAGACCCGACCGTTTTGAACGCAACATTTATTCCTTCTTCCAGTGTCGTTGGAAATGTGAATCTGAAATTGACAGCGCTGTCATACGGAACCTGTCCTTCCACTTCGGATATGGTGATGCTGAAACTGGATAAAAAACCAGAGCTTGCTGTAAATAACTACGAACCAATATGCAGTGGAGAATCCATCAGTCTGTCTGCCGACGGCGCAGCATATTATGAGTGGCTCCCGGGCGACATGATTGGATCAACGGTTGAAGTAACACCTCTGCAGAGCATGGTGTATACCATCTTCGGATACAGCAAGGAAGGCTGTCTGGACACTGCACTGATCAAAATCGAAGTCAAACAGTCTCCCGATGTACAGCTCACTGCAAACCCATCATCGGTTTATATGGGTGATGAAGTTGAACTGATCGCTTCCGGTGCAGACTTCTCATACACCTGGAACATTGATGGACTTTACGGCGATCATGGATTCCTTACCATTACACAGGACACCACAGTCGTTGTCGTTGGTGAAGCTTTTAACGGCTGCCGTGATACCGATACAACGGTCATTCGCATTCTTGGATACTGGGCTCTGAAAATCCCTGAAGGTTATTCACCCAATTTCGATGGTAACCACGATTACTTCGAAATTAAAGGCATCGATCAATTCCCGGGCAATGTGCTGAAAGTGTACAACCGCTGGGGTAGTCTGGTGTTCGAATCAGAAGGATATCACAATGAATGGAATGGATATTCAAACAGCAACCTGCTGAAGGGTGACACAAAACTGCCGGAAGGCACTTATTACTACATCCTCGATCTTCGCAATGGTTCTGCTTTGTATTCCGGACCGGTATATATCTCCAGATAAACCAATGCAATGTTTCATTCTTAAAAAAACACAACAATGAAAACAATCATAAAAACAATCGGATTTGTCTGCGTAGCTGTATTGGTCATGAATGCAGGCATTGCACGGGCACAGCAGGAGCCCTTGTACACACAGTTTATGTTCAACTCGCTGGTGTTTAATCCTGCTTATGCAGGAAGCAACGATGCGTTGATTGCGTCGCTACACGCGCGGGCACAGTGGACCGGCATTAAAGATGCACCCATGACACAGACACTGTTGGTGCATAGTCCTATCAATAATTCCAACATGGGAACAGGTCTGTCAGTCGTTAATGATGTTGCAGGACCGCTTACTCAACGAAACATTCTGGGATACTATTCATATGGAGTAAACTTCTCTGAAAAAAGCAAACTCACTTTCGGACTTAATGTCGGAATATACACACTGACGGCGGATTTACCTTCGCTGGAGCTGGCCGATGAGGAAAACGATGTTGCTTTCAGCGATGTATATGAAGATGCTGCCAAGTTCAATGTCGGGTTTGGAATGTTTTACAACATGCCGCACTGGTACATTGGCGTATCGGCACCCAGACTGTATAATTCGGATTTCTTGCGCGACATTGACCGCGAAGACATTACGCTGGAAAGACATTACTATCTGATTGGCGGAGCCAGATTTCATCTGTCAGATGAAGTCAGTTTAAAACCTACAACATTGATTCGCAAAGTAAATGGAGCTCCGATCGGATTTGAGTTGTCGACCCTGGTAGAATTCAACGAAAAATACTGGGCCGGTTTAGCCGGCCGCTGGGAAGAAGGCGCCAGCATTATTGTGGGTGGATACATTACCGGTAATATTCGAATCGGATATTCGTATGATGCCGTGTTTAGTACAATCAATAAGGTCAGTGCCGGCTCTCATGAAATTTATGTCAGTTATGAATTTCCCTCAAGGAAAACTTCAGTCCCTTTATTAAGGTGAACATGTGCGGTTGATTTTGCGCTTTGAAAGAGTTCACAAAGGTCAGATGAACAAAGTTTTCTGCTGAAGCCCGAAGCGATAAGCTCCGGGCTTTCAGTTTTATTGCAAATTGTATTACAAATGATCAAAAAAATCAGACCGATTTGTTAATCAAAAAACCATTTCATGTTAAACAATTCCGGAAAACACAGCCTTTAAATTTTCCTGCAAAATTTCACATTCGACTAATATATTCAAAGCAAACCACAGCAATAAGCAGGCGACAGCAGGGTTGTAAAAAAACAACCCATTATTTTATCCACATAGTTTTGTAATACATCGACATTATTTTGCAATACATAACATAGCCATAAGCCAGAACCCCTATTGCAGACGGAATTTGTTCATCGTAATTTAGAAACTGTTCGTCTGACATTTATCGCACTTGAATTGTTTGTTTTCGTTTTTTCGGTTGGTCACATTATATAAGATGTTTTTTGAACATTACTAATGTGCTTTCTGCATTACAGACACTCATGGTGCATATAAAAGTAAGCCGGCAACCAACAAAGCGACTCACCAAAACAAAGCACCATGAAAAAATTTACCAGAATATTCGTCAGAAAAAAACGCTGCAGGAGCGGCTAAGTGCCGGCTCAGGGAATCAACGTATCTATTAACCTGTAAATCGATTATTATGAAAACACAAAATATCATTTGGAAATTAATTCTGACGATACTGATGGCTTTGATTTTTCAAAGCTTGTCGCTCGCGCAGGATACAGAAATGCTCAACATTCACAAGACCAGCCCGGTTGCAGCCGGTCCGGGAGAAATTATTACCTACATTATTGAATACTCCAACGTAGGAACCGTGGAAGCAAGTAATGTAGTCATCAAAGATTATCTGCCTGCCAGCAATTTATACACCTATGTGGCTTCGTATCCGGCCGGAACACTGGTTGGAAATGTACTTACCTGGGACAAAACCAATATTCCGGAACTGGAATCGCTGGGAACAGGCATCCGTCAAATTACGGTACAGATCCGCGCCGGTATTCCCGGTGATGGAATTAACGGCTCGGTCGACGGCTACTATATGCCGGCTGCAAACAATATTATCAGCAATTATACTTCTATTGAAAGCGATTTTACCAATCCGGCCGTATTCGGAGATACAACCAACACCCTGGTCAATCAATTCTGCGGCGTGCAGGTAAACAATGCCAGCGGGGTTATTAAATCAGCCACCAATACCGTTTTGTATTATCTGTTGCAGGTAAACAACGACGGAAATATTTATGACAAATTCGCACTGTCGGTGTTCAATCATTCGTGCAACGGACACGATTATGATCCACTGAATTCAAGGTTGCTTGATATGAGTGGTAATGTCATTACATCAACACCATGGATAGCGCCTCACAGCACTTATCAGTTTTTGATTGAACTAACAGCGCCAATAGGATCCAATCCTTTTCACTTCAGCTGCCACGATATTACAGCAACTTCAACTATTTGCCCGGGCACATCGGATGTAGGCAATACAGAAACCGAAATTCTCGGATCCCCGAAATATCCGCTCGTGAATATCTCAAAAATCGACTCGAAAGATCCGGTTGAAAGAGAAGAAATATTTTCATACACCATTTTCGTTTTTAATTCCAACGATAAATATCCGGCAGAAGACTTCAAACTGTATGAAACCTATGATGCCAATATTGAGTTTGTAAGCGCTACACCCGCTCCCGATGCTGGTTACAACAACGTCTGGTCGCTGGGAACATTGGGTTACGGACTTGACAGCGCCAAAACCATTGAGGTAACTGTTCGGGTAAAAGACAATGCTCTTTGCTCAGGAAATATTACAAACCTGGTGGAATGTTCTTACCTCAATCAGAGCAAATATCCAACAGCAACAGCACTCACCACCATACTTGGTCACCCCGATATGATGATTACAAAATCTGTTGTTACGGTACCAACGCCGGCTGTAATCGGAGGCGACGTGTATTACACTTTAAAATATAAAAACACAGGAAACTGTATTGCTGAGAATGTTGTCATCAAAGACTTCTTCGATAATGCTCATCTCAATCCGATATCTTTAAGCGGTGGAATTGTTTCCGGCGGCATGATTCAATGGAATCTGAACACCGTGAATCCGGGCGATAGCGGACAAATTATTTATTCCATGATGATTGATCCGTCTGCAAGCTATAATCCCGGAGTTACACTGGTAAGAAATTATGCCAGCATAAGTACTTCGGTGCCGGAAAACGAATACAACAACAACAATGATATGGCGGTATTTTCCATAACACTACTGCCCGATCTGCGGGTGTTTAAATCGGATCCGGATACATTGTTTACAGGTGTTCCTTACACCTACACCATTACCATACGCAATAGCGGAGATCACACAGCTTCGGATATTTCGCTGGCTGATGTACTGCCGTCTTCGTTGCAATTTGTGTCTGCTTCTGATGGAGGAGTAATCGATGCCGGAAAAATTACCTGGCCGATCATTCCATCACTGGCAGCCAATACCGATATTACCAGAACCGTTACTGTCATTCCATTGTGCACTGCAATGCCTACTGTCATTAACGAAGCCAATGTGTCGTGTGTAACACTGGAACTGGATTACACCAATAATTACGTTGCCGTTCAATCGTTGGTTGTTGATGAAACGCTGCCCGAAATTTCCTGCATCACACCACAGGCGGTTGTTACCAATTCAGGCTGCACCTATGTTTTGGAGGGCACCGGCTGGGATGCTGTTGCAACAGATAATTGCGGCATTGGCTCTCTGACATACGTTATCAGTGGTGCAACAACAGGCAGTGGCACATCGTTGAATGGTGTTGCATTCAATATCGGAACCAGTACCGTTACATGGACTGTTACTGATAAGAGCGGAAACACTGCATCCTGTTCATTCACTGTTGAAGTAAGCGATATTGAACCGCCTGTATTTATCAGCTGTTCAGACGGACAGGAATTTGTTCTGCCAACCGATTCGGGTTTCAACACCTATACGAATATTGGCACTGCATGGGATGCAACAGCAGCGGACAACTGCGGAGTGGAATCCGTTACGTATGTTTTATCAGGAGCTACAACCGGCACAGGATCAAGTCTGGACGGAGTTGCATTTAATATGGATACAACAACCGTATTATGGACTGCAACCGATTCGAGTGGCAATACAGCTTATTGCAGTTTCAAAGTCATTGTTCATGACACAGAAAATCCTGTATTTACATTCTGCCTCAGTGGCAGCGATCAATCGGCAAACACGGATCCGGGAGAAGATACTTATACCAAAACAGATAACACCTGGGATGCAACCGCTTCCGATAATAATGGCATTGCCAGTATCACTTATTCATTATCCGGCGCA
>CAYSCE010000173.1:0-6767 GCA_964429475.1 uncultured Bacteroidaceae bacterium
CTGTCGGTCGGGACTTTCAGTACTGACGCTTGCGGTCAGCACTTTCAGACGCACATTGCGCAACGCGAAATGCTTAGGGCGCAAAGCTTGTTGCTGATTGATATCGAAAAAAATACAGAACAGAAAGATTTAATCTTCGCTTTTTTCAACAATCAGAGAAAAAGTTTATCTCAATCATTACAATAATTATAATGCATTGAACTGGCCGGTGTATACCCATAATGCATAGCCATTTGCAGATCGCTGCAGCCATAGGGTTTTAAATCAGCCTCGCCATGTTGCAGCAACAGCATTCCGCGATTATAATACGCATCGGCATATTCTTCATCGATTTGAATGGCCTTGGTGTATTCTTCCAGAGCCCCCTCGTAGTCGCCTTTTTGCTCTTTTTTAATGCCGTAATATAAATGCTCTTTTGCCTGCGGATTAACTTCGTGCTGACACATGGCTGCAACAGAAAATCCAGCGAACATCAGAAAAATAATCAATGCTTTCATGAGTATGATTTTTATGATGAATCTTCAAATATAGGCAAATTTCTTTAATCGGATGATTGACGAAACAAAGATGTCGTTGCCGGAAATATGTCTGATTTTATTCTGATTATTGCCCTTCCGCCTTGTTTTTCATTACCTGCGTGAGAGCAACTGCGTAGTTGTTGATGGTGTTTACCAGGCTGATGACGTCTTCATCTTCGGCTTCGGGGTAGATTGATTTCACCTGTGCCAATGCGCTGTTGATCGCATTCAGGGCTCCTTGAGCATCGCCGGCGGCGTGGGCTTCGGCCATTACTTTCAGCGATTGATTTAAAATGGCAATGGCGTATAACTTTTTATGCTGCGCTTCCATAATCAGCTCCAGCTGCCCGGTTGCAGGCGACCATTTCAAATATGCCTTATCTTCGGTTGTGACTTGTTGTTGCTTTTTGAAATCATAATATTTCATGCGCACAATTACCGGTTTGTTTTCAATTTCCTTTGTCGGATTGTGAAGATCAAATTTTACCAGAGCCAATGTATTCAGCCCCGGATATATATTGTCGAGTTTCATATCTACCACACCCTCGCTCCGTTTCTCGCTCGGGAAGCCATACAGCTGCTTGAAAATAATCTGATCGTTGTATTCAATTTCAACATGAACATCTTTGGCGCATGGATTTAAAACACTGGTTAATTCGCGTTCAAACACGCGTTTGATTTCAGCAGAACTGCCGGCAAAATGAATCAGTCCGCCGCCTTCGGTGGCCAGCAGCGACAATAAGGCCTGATTGTATCCTTCGCCGACACCAACGGCCGATAATTCAATACCTTTTGCGTTGTATTCTTTCGATTTGCCGACAATCTCTTCGATAGGCGTAGTGCCATATCCGTCTGTCAGAAGTACCACGCGGTTGGTGCCTTTCGGAATCATATTTTTCAGAACCTGGTTGTAACCGTCCACCATTCCATTATAAATATTGGTACCACCGCCGGCTTCAATGTCTTCGATCATATCGCGCAGATAGCGTCCGTCGCCCACAGGCTGTGCCGGAACCAGTATCACCGATTCTTCGTTGAAGGCAATCAATGAAACAATATCGGTTTTTCTGAGTTTGCCGACATACTCCAGCAAAGCCAGTTTTAGTGCTGTAATACGATCATCGCCTTCCATCGATCCACTGCGATCGACCACCAGAGCAACGTTCAGCGGAGGGCCATAATTGCCGCTGTTGTCGGTTCGCGCTTTGAATCCCACTTTCAACACAGCTTCCTTCGATTGTGCATTTACTTCACTGCCCCATGAAAGATTTACACCCAGCGCCTGATCGCCCGGTGGTTCGGGAAACTGTTCGGTGATGAATTCCAGAAATTCGCGCACCATCAGATCCTGCGGTGTTGGAATATAGCGTTCGGGATACTGAAGTTTCGGATCGGGTGCATACACAAAATTGCAATTGACATTGGCAATGCCCTGTACATCGAGGTAGTTCAACACGTCAACATCTTTCTGGTAGCGGAAATTCACCATGTATTTTCTTTTTTTAGGCACCAGAAAATAGGCTTCGCCTTTCTCGTTTGTTTTGGCTTTATATACCTTATTTGATTTCAGCATCTGCAGATAAACATCTTCGCCGGCGAGTGCATTTGACGAGACATCGGTCAGATTCATTTTTACCCACACACGCGATGACGTGCCGCCCGTAGTGTTTCCCATGACTTGCGTCAGCGTGTCATTTTTATTGATTTCTTTTATGGTGGTGGGTTCGTATGTAAAGCTCAGCGAGTAATCGCCCGATTGTTTTACGTCAATGTAATCGAAGCTTTCAAAACCATCGATGTCAATTTCGTAATCGTTGTTTGCGGGTACAATGAATGTGGCCATTCCACCTGCATTGGTTTTGCCGGTAAATGTTTTTCCGATTTTATAGCAAGTCAGATTCACCGGAAAATTGGCCAGAGGTCCGCCGTTGTCGCGTTTGACTTTTAATAGTACCGATGCTTCTGGACCCGGCGCAGGACGCGTGTTTGCAGCAACAGGTGCTACTTGTTCCAGACTCAAGGTGCTGCGATCAACCGGCGCACGGTGTATGCGTTCGTAATGAACCAGGTCATAAGTAATGGTCATTGAGCGTGTCGATTCCCCTGCAGGTGGCACTTCCACAACTTTGCAGTTTTTCATGCGGTCGACACTCACATTCCATTCTTTTCCGGTGGTCAGGGTAAAAACAATTTTACCATCGCTGCCGGTTTTAAAAGCTTTATACTCTTTAGTTGAAGATTCAATCAGTGTTACCGGCTTGTTTGCTACCGGCATTCCCTGATTGTCAATGATATTAATGGTTACTTTGCTTGAGCCCTGTGCCAGTGCGACAGATGAGGCTACGAACAATCCAGTCAGAAAAAGAATAATTTTTTTCATGATGATTTTTTTATAAAAAAGTGCGGTTGAATATAGTAACGTTTGTTGAAGACGGAATATTTTATATCACTCAGATTGCCCTTTTTCAGACAGACCAAGTATTTCTTCCTCGGTGCTGGCCTGCTGATCCAGCTTGCAATCGCCTTCTTCGCCCATGATGCGTACATTATAATCGACGCCCCTGTCGCTGGTAAAGCTGGCTTCGCCGTCACGAATATTGGGCGGCGTGAAATGCGAGTCGTCGAGCCAGCCTCCATTGGGCCAGTAGATGGCGATCAGCTCGTTATCGGCTATTTCTACATCCAGCATGTATTTCGATGTTTTATGAGTCCGCTTATAATTATAGGTCACTTCGGCGCAGTATTTTCCATCTTCGAACCCAGCTCTTTTATCTGAATCTGTTTTTTTATTGCCGCAGGATGGTAAGCAAACAAGGAGCTGCATTAGCGCGGCAATGAGCAGAATTTTTTTTGTGTGTTTTGTTTTCATAGGCATTTGATTCAGAGTTGTTTCAGCAGAAACATGATGTACAAATGTAAACATGATTTTTTAAAATGTATTTTTTTTTATTACTGACCGAAAAAGTTTTAAGCAAAAAGAAAGGGTCGTCAATAAAGACTTCCCAATAATGTTGTAATTAGGGCTTGCTTAAAAACACATAACACTCACAACATCTGAAACATATTCATCAAATTGGGCATTACAAATGCAAGTGTTTTTTATCGGATTAGTGAAATAACTTTGCACTTGAGAAACCGCTGTTGCAATTTTTGAAGTCAAACAATCATTATTTATTTTATGCCCATCATTTCAAAACAACCTCAATTATTGCAGTGAGTGTTTGTTAGCCTGATGCGCGCCATCTTCTTCGTTAACTTTTCCGCCACGACGGATCGAAGTATTAATATACATCTTTGTCTTGTCGCCTCAAATTTGTCGCGATTCAGACTTTTTCAGGGAATCCTACGTAGTATTTGAGCAAAGCCTTGAAAAAGGCCAGGCAGGTGTACTACAAGAATAGGGCACCTGAATTATATAGAAAAACACATACACTAAGAGTTTGCAAAATAAAATACAGAAATCAAAAAGGATGCATTTATAATTTCATAACAAACAGCTTTGAAATCAGCAATAAAGAGGTGACCGTTTTGTACAAAAAGTGGTGGAAAGTTGAACTGATGTTTAAAAAGCTGAAACAGATTTTTCCACTGCGTTATTTTTATTCCGATACTGAAAATGGCATTAAGATGCAGGTATGGATTACTCTGATTGCTTATCTACTGTTTATTATATCAAAAGCTCCAGAACAAACATCAAAGTCTTTTTCAACAATTGCGACCATGATCAGATTGCATTTTATAGGTCATCTTGACTTTTTTTGGATTATAGCGAACAAGAAGAAAGTTTGAACAACGAAACTAAAGATTAGAAACAAGAGTCCCGTATTTAAAATCATTCTGATATTGAATTCGGGTAGGTCTGTTTTTAATTGTTTTAATAATTTCTTCTATTCAACTTCAATACTGTTAGACATAGACTACTGCTGTGCTGAAGTTTTGTTTTGCCGATTGATAGTGATTTTAAGTTTAAAATCTAAAGAATCAAATTATTCGCACTACAATCCATTTCCTTGCTGTTATGCCATGTACATTACTCTTTTATAATTTTCTGCTGTTCAATCCAATTGTCTCCAGTAAATTTAACGATATACAATCCTTTTGATAAGGTACTTATATCAATAACATTTTTTCCATCAAACAACTTCGTTTCTACAATACAAGCCCCAATGATATTGAAAATCTGCATTGATACAGTTTGCTCTTCGGAACTCACAATATTAATTGTATTAACGGCAGGATTGGGGAATATTTCAAATTGTCCGTGATGAAGAGTTTCATCAATATTTGTTTCTTTATCGCAAATACAACGAATAGAAAAACCACTAAGCGTTTTATCATGATAAGCGCGATATACCTGAGAATTATCAAAGCTTAGCAGCCGATCCCAGGCATTTTCAGTATCAAAACCAGTTGTCGACCACCAATAGCCATAGTTTCCAATATCGGTGTATGAAGCATAAATATATCGGTAGCCTCCAGGCAGGGCGCTGAAACCGCTGCTATTGGTTGCGCCAGTGTTGGGGGATGTCCAATGTGATGTTCCTGTTTCTTTGAGCATTCCGCCAAAATCAGTTCCTGTTAATCCAAAAAACGTTGTATCAACGGTAGGGTCGATATATTTTTCCAAAATATTCCATTCTGAATTGGTTGGTACATGCCAGCCTTCGGGGCATATTTTGTTAGTATCGATGACTGCATACCAGTTGTACAACGCGCCATAAGTTGATGCATACGTCGAAGAATCGTTGTTGTAATAACACATAGCTCCGGTTGTATAGTTATTTGTCCAGGATGCAGGTGAAATAAAATTAGGAATTTGTACACCATTTCTGTAGTGGGTTACTCTCAGGTTTTCCTTCATCCATTTTTGACCACCGATAATTACAGTATTGTAAACATTGCCGTCAATGTCGGTTACTGTTTGTGCATGATTATTCAATGTCAGAAATGCTAAAACTGAAATGAGTAAAATTGTTTTTTTCATTATTCCCGTGTGTTGGTTCTATATAATTCCGGATTCGTTTTCTTGTATTTGGTTTGACGTTCGCAATCTGTGCGTTTGGGTGAGTTAAAACAGCCAAAACAATTTGCTAAAATACAATTTTTATTGAAATATAAACATGATGGCGTTTTTATTTGAGGTATCTGAAAAATACAGTTTGGGGTGCACCCAATATTTTGTTGTCCGTGCGACTGTGAATTGATCCTGGACACGAACACGGAATTCCACCAGCAGGCGGACAAGCTCTTGAGTGCTGCCGGCGTGGCTAAAATGTCGGGGAGTCCATCCAACATGATTGGTCCCTCAGAAAAGAAAATGCCCCTTTTTAATCTGTCCCCGTTTTTAGAGGTGCCGTAGTGATTTTTATTTTATCCCTCCAAATTTGTTTCTCAACAAAATATACAAGCGGTCGGCTTTTGCTTTTTATACTCCGATCTGTCACGGTTGATTACATTCCATGCTGTGTAAAATGCTGATTTACTTTGTGGACCGAAGTGCATGACATGCGCTGAGCTCACGAGCACATTGAAGAAATGATATAATGAGCGAATAAACTGCAATTCACAAGGTTTTTTGCATGTTTTAATGCGTTGGTTATGTGATTTAACATTGGATTTGTAAAACATATGCATGCATATTATATATTTGCAACAAAAAGGGTTGTGAAAACTATAGTTGTATATCGTTCAAAAACAGGTTTTACAAAAAAGTATGCAGCATGGATTGCCGAAGAATTGCAGGCCGATTTGCGCGAGTACAGGGGCATTTCGCCGGAAGAACTGCATCGCTATGATACCATTGTGTATGGAGGTGGACTGTATGCCGGTGGCATCAACGGGCTGAAATCATTTGAGAAAAATCTGCCGTATGTGCGCGATCGCAAAATTATTGTTTTTGCCACAGGCGCTACACCCGACAGGCCTGAAACAACACAGGAACTTCGTGAAATGAATTTTACAAAAGATCAGCTTGAGTATATGCACTTTTTTTATCTGCGTGGCGGATTTGATTTTTCGAAACTAAGCCTGGTAGATAAATTTCTGATGATTCTGCTGAAATTCAAACTGCGCATGAAACCCGCATCGAAGCGCACAGCCGATGAAACAGGTATGCTGGCCGTTTATTCCACTCCGGCCGATTTTACGAAGAAAAAATACATGGATGATCTGCTGGAGCTGGCGCGGCAAAACGAGTTACAGTAGTCAGTAGCCAGTAGTCAGTAGCCAGTGGTCAGTAGTCAGTAGCCA
>CAYSCE010000174.1:0-6754 GCA_964429475.1 uncultured Bacteroidaceae bacterium
GCTTCAGTATGCGACGCATGGCGGCCGGAGTATTGCTTCCCATCCATCGTTCGTAAGGTTCCATCATACGTCCGCCGTAAGGAAAAATCAGATGTCCTTTGTTCCGCATCGAAGCCAGTAAAATCCAGTCAGAAGCCGGAATTTTGCCTTTTCGGAAATAATTTTTTTCCATATTGGCAATGCGGCGCGAGACTTTCAGGTGATAATCTTTATACTGTGCTTCGCCGTTATGATTCAGATCAATCATAAAAGCTTTGTATCCTTCGGGGTCGTATTTAGCCATAGTCATGGCACAGCAGGCCATTCCGCACAGATTGGTATATCCCTGATCGATGCGTGCGGGATTTTTCATGCGGGCTTCGACCTGTTTGAGCAATACAGAATCAGGAATCAGAAATTCCGCAACATCAAATACAGGCATGGGTGATGGGATTGTTGATACGGCTCCGGCTGTTATTTTTTTTTAACAAGCTCGGTTTTATTGTCATAATTGACCCAATATTTTCCGGGGGCAAGTGTGGTAACATCAACATCTTTTGCTGTGCCGGAAAGCCATTTTACGCCTTTTTCGTCATACACCTGAAACATGGTTTCTCCGGAAAATTCCAGCTGAGTTTCAATAGTGGTTTTCACCAGCATGACTTCGGGTGTTTTGCTTTGAATTTTTACAGACGGAGTTTTTGCAATATTGCCTTTGGGGTCGACCAGCTTTACGCGGAATAAATTTTTACCGAAGTGGGGAACAATTTTGGCGCGGTAGGAATTTAAGGATGTGCTGTCTTTTGGGTTTACAGTAGCCACTCTGATCCATTTTTCCCAACGATATTGTTCCACTTCAAAAGACTCGGATCCTGCTGAGCCACTAATGGTCCAGACCAGCATATCGGTCTTTTTTTCCAGAAAGGAGCCGGTAAATGCAAAGTTGCTGGAAGCCTCGAGCGCCTCAGGATTGTAAACAACGGGTTCTCCTGCGCCAACAATATAATGGATATTTACACTGACATTGTCGCCATGTTTGAGGCCGAGTGCGGAAAAATCAATTTCGAATACACTTGAGTTGATTTCATCGCTTGTTTTGGTTCCGTTTACCTCGACCGATTCCACAACAAAACGACCATCCAGCAATGGATTGATAACAACGAGGTTTTTGCCAAAATAAAATCCGGAGACAGTCAGTCTGTCAACCTGATTATTCTGAGGCAACGCTGCCGCTGTCAGGGAAAGGAGAAACAAAGCAGTCAATACAAATATTCTCATAATGAATCGATTGATGTGACTTTTTAAAAGTGCAAATATAGCGATTAGGGTTTTGAGCACAATAAAAACTTTTCAACAATTAATATTTTTTATTTACTATTGCAACGCATTTGTCTCAAGACTGTCTTACTCAAAATCATCTTGCATGAAAGTATTATCCATCCTCGTTTTCATTTGTGTTTTTCAGCTTTCCCTCATAAGTCAGACTGTTCAACAGGCTGCCAGGGGTAACAGCGATGTCAAAGTGATTGCTTCATCGGCTTCATCGCTTACATTGGAGCTTGTAACTCCCGGCTACGATTTTTCTGTTACCAAAACAGAAGAAGGATTCTTTAACAACATTCAACTGAACGGAGGTGTAGCCCGTGGTGAGAACGGTCGCCCGCAATTGCCGGTCATCAGCAAAATGTTTCAGATTCCTGAAAAAGCTGCCGTTGCAGTTTCAATCGATGAAAGTGAATACACCGATTATGACTTGTCGTCGCTGACCGGAAATGCATATCCGGTGTATCCTCAGCAGCCATCAAAATCAAAACAGCGTTTGGAACCGGCTCCGTTGGTTTACGATAAAGCATTTTATCAACAGAACGCATTTATTGCACCACAACGTGCTACTACATCAGTTGTTGGTCATTTGCGTCATTTGCAGATGGGAATTGTAGATATTTGTCCGTTCGATTATAATCCGGCCACCAATATTCTGCGCGTTTATAACAGGCTTGTGATCACCATTTCATTTCCGGGTGCTGATCTGGCACTGACGGAATCATTGTCGGAAAAATACGCCGGCTATTGCTTTTCTGCGGTTGAAAATCAGCTGATCAATCACGCGGCAATGAATGCTGCCAAAGATACACTGACACAGTATCCGGTCAAATATGTCATCGTTTCCGACATCATGTTTCAGGATGCGTTGCAGCCTCTGGTAGCCTGGAAAACCAAAAAAGGCTTTATCGTTGATGAAGCATACACATCAGAGCCCGCGGTTGGTAACACAACCACCAGCATCAATGCATATCTTCAGGCTCAATATGATAATGCCACTGCAGCTGATCCTGCACCGTCCTTTATTCTGATTGTGGGCGATGTGGCTCAGGTTCCTGCTTTTTCAGGAACCACAGGATCGCATGTTTCCGATATGTATTATGCGGAATTTACCGGAGACATGATTCCCGATGCCTATTTCGGTCGTTTCAGCGCTACCACTATTCCACAGCTTGTTCCACAGGTTGAAAAAACCCTCGAGTATGAACAGTATTTATTTCCGACTGAATCATGGCTCGACACTGTGGTTATGATTGCCGGAGTTGACGGCTCGTTTGGTCCTACGCATGCCAACGGACAAATCTATTACGGGACAACCAACTATTTCAATGCTACAAACGATGTTTATTCTTATACACATATGTATCCGGCCAGCGGCAGCGAAGATGCATTGATTCGTTCCGAAATCGGTGCCGGATGCGCATTTGCCAATTACACAGCACATGGTTATGAAAACGGATGGGGTGACCCGTCGTTCGACAATACCGATATTCCAGCCATGAACAATGCACACAAGTATCCTTTGATGATTGGAAATGCTTGTTTAACCAATAGTTTCCAGCAATCGGAATGTTTTGGTGAAGCCTTACTCAGAGCCAGTCTTAAAGGGGCTATCGGCTACATCGGTGGTTCCAACAGCACTTACTGGGATGAAGACTTTTTCTGGGGCGTTGGTGTCCGCAGTACAATTAATGCTACACCAACCTATGATGCAAACAACCTTGGTGCGTACGATCGCACATGGCACACACACGGAGAGCCTTTCAGCGATTGGTACATGTCGCAGGGACAAATGATTCTGGCCGGCAATCTGGCTGTTCTCACAGGTTCGCCTTCATCGTTTGATTATTACAGCGAAATTTACCATCTGATGGGCGATCCTTCGCTGATGGTTTATTTGAGTGTTCCCACACAGCTGACGGTTTCGCATCCTGCATTGCTTCCTCTTGGACAAAACACGATAACTGTTTCTACTGAGCCGTATGCGTATATTGGCGTCAGCCAGAATGGTGTGTGGCACGGCGCAGCCCTTGCCGATGCTTCGGGCAATGCGGTTATAAGTATTATTCCATTTACCACACCAGGTACAGCCAGTATTGTGGCAACAAAACAATTCCGGAAACCATATGTTTCAACTTTCACCGTACAGACTCCAACCGGTCCTTATGTGCTGATGGAAAGTAAAACCATCATCGATGTTTCGGGCAACAATAACCAACAGGCCGATTTTGCTGAAACACTGAATCTGGATGTGAAACTTAGAAACTACGGATTGCAAAACGATTCAACAGTATATGCCATTCTTTCTTCCACCGATCCATATGTGACCATTCTGGACAGCGTCGGAGTGTGGGGTTTAATGCTTTCGAATGACACCATCACTCTTCCCAATGCTTACTCGGTGAAAATAGATACGCTCGTTCCCGACAACCATTTTGCTCCTTTCACGCTGACCATCCGAGACAGTATTGGTAATATCTGGGCATCGGATTTCAGCATTAAACTCAATGCTCCGGTGTTGCAGATACTGAGTATGGATATTGACGATGTTGCTGGTGGAAACGGAAATCACAGACTGGATGCCGGAGAGACAGCCCTGTTGAAAATTCAGGTTGTCAATAACGGACATGCCGATATCTGGGATGCTGGTGCGGTGCTTTCTTCAGTCAGTCCGTATATAACACTGACTACATCTGCATGGCAGCATGATAGTCTGTACATAGGCATTGCAGAAACAGGTACATATCAGATTGAAGTAGATCCGTCAACGCCGATTGGTACTATGGCTCAGTTTACTCTTGATCTGGAAGCATTGACTTATTATACAGCGTCAAAAACATTTTCAAAAAACATAGGACTGGTTGATGAAGACTGGGAAACCGGAAATTTCACCCAGTTCCAATGGACCACCTCGGGCGATGTTCCATGGATTGTCACTTCCGGTAATCCTTATGAAGGTGCTTTTACTGCGAAGTCGGGCGACATCGGAGATGATCAGGAATCCCATCTCACCATTGATATCAATGTACTTTCCGATGATTCCCTGTCGTTTTACAAGCGGGTTTCGAGCGAGCAGGACTGGGACTTCCTGAAGTTTTATGTCAATGCTTCGGAGCTGGGAGCCTGGTCGGGCGAAGTTCCCTGGACTCAGGAAAGATTCTGGATTACTGCCGGACCTAAAACTTTGAAATGGTCATATATCAAGGATTATTCATACGATGGTGGCGAAGATGCTGCCTGGGTCGATTATATCATTTTCCCACCGATGGTGGTGGTTACTTCAACGCAGGATTTGCCGGCAGTTTCAGACGATATGCTGGTATATCCCAATCCTGCTGCAGGAAATTATGTAACCATCACAGCCCCTGTTACTGACAGTAATGTGGAATTGACTGTTTATGCAGCTGACGGCCGTGCGGTGTATTCAGAATCTTATTCAACCACGAATGGTCAGGCCTATCTGCCGGTACAGATTCAGGGGTGGGAACCAGGAATATACACTGTAATTCTGACCAATCAGCAACAACTTTTTTCGAAATCTTTTACAGTCATTAAATAACCCCCCAACCATATGAAAATAATCAGTTTCATTTTTCTTTTCTGTGCATTTTCTGTTTATCTGGATGCTCAGACGTATCATTCGCTGAACAATGATGCAAACAAACCGTTGTATAATGTTGTTTCATCGACCACCAACGAAACGGTTGTTGAGTACAATTTTCAGGGATTCACCATGAGTGATGTTCAGACATCGCAGGGTGTAAAACAACAGGTCAGCATGAAAGGCGCATCGCCTCTGCAGGCTGCAGGAGAACCGGCCTTGTGTCAGTTTTCGAATTCACTTATTGTGGGCGACATGGCGCATATGAAAGTGAAAGTTTTATCGGTTGAGTATGTTGATTACAGCAATGTAGAAATTATTCCTTCCAAAGGAGTTCTGACCCGCGATATTGATCCGTCAACGGTACCCTATACATGGGGCCGCACCTATCAGCAGAACGGTGTATTTCCGGGAGCCGATGCCAACCTTTCCGATCCGTACATTTTGCGCGATTACCGAGGCGTGGTACTGCACATTTTCCCATTCACCTATAACCATGCAACGCGGTCGCTCAGAGTGATCAAAAACATTCGCGTAATGGTGTATAAAGATGCTGATGACACCATGGATAATGCTATGTTCAGAACAAGCGCCATGACGAAGGTAGATGAGAGTTTTGATCAGTTATACAGCCGTCATTTCATCAATTACAATCAGACACGTTACACACCGATAACTGAACGTGGTCGTATGCTCATTATCTGCAAGCCTGAATATATGGGCTCGATGGCTCCTTTTGTTCAGTGGAAAAACCGCATTGGTTTTCCGACAGAAATTGTAAGTACAGCGACTACCGGAACCACAAACACGGCCATTAAAACCTATGTAACCAATTACTACAATTCGAAAGGATTGACATTTTTGCTTTTAGTTGGTGATGCTGCTGATGTGCCTGTTATCACAAGTGGTGTTGGAGGCGACTCTGACAATGCTTATGCCTATATTACAGGCAGCGACCATTATCCCGAATTCTATGTTGGCCGTTTCTCGGCAGAAAGCACTGCTGATGTTGATGTTCAGGTGTTGCGCACCCTAACTTACGAACAAAATCCAAACACCAGCAGCAACTGGCTGAACCGTGTTTTGGGAATAGCTTCAAGCCAGGGACCCGGCGATGACGGCGAGTATGATTATCAGCACATCAGGAACCTGCAGACACAGTGCGATAACTATCAGTATGAAACCAAATACGAATTGTTCGACGGCTCGCAGGGCGGGCTTGATGCCAGCGGTGATCCATCGGCAGCCAATGTTTCAACCGTTCTGAATGGCGGAGCAGGATTGGTGCTTTATACAGGTCATGGATCTGACACTTATTTTGTAACAACAGGATTCAGCAACACCAATGTCAATGCGCTTACCAATACAACCCAGTGGCCCATTGTTCTTTCAGTAGCTTGTGTAAACGGAAACTTTGTGGGACAGACCTGTTTTGCTGAAGCATGGCTGCGTGCCCGCACCGGCACAACTCCGAAAGGCGCTGTGGCTACCATTATGAGCACCATCAACCAATCGTGGAATTCACCAATGGATGGACAGGATGAAATGGTGAACGTGCTTTGTGAAACTTCTGCCGGCAATATCAAACATACGTTTGGTGGCATTGTAATGAGCGGTTGCATGAAAATGAATGATGGCTTCAGCACAGATGGATATAATATGACCGACACCTGGACTGTGTTCGGCGATCCTTCGCTGATGATCAGAACCGACACCCCGAAAACAATGACCGTAACACATCCGGCAACTGTTCCCATTGGTACAAGTCAGATGACTGTAACCTGCAGCACGAACGATGCATTTATAACGGTTACTTTGAACGACAGTATCATCGGCACCGGAACCATTGCC
>CAYSCE010000175.1:0-6745 GCA_964429475.1 uncultured Bacteroidaceae bacterium
ATCTCCCGCTTTCCGGCGAAGCCCGGGAGTTTTTCAATGCTCAGGCCGCAGGCTTACTCACCCTCTGAAAACAGGCTCCATCGCACCCGCCGCGGCGGGGAAGCTTGTTTTCTATTTGCGAAAATCGAAGGGGCTGCTGAAGTAATTTAACGGCTTTAACCTGCCCGCAGCAGGCGGGTTCGCGTCAATTTGCGCAAATTCGCGGAGAAAAAAGAAGGCGGTGAGGAACAAGTGCTATTAGCACCCCAACTACATTTTCACCGCTCTCGTCATCTCCCGCTTTCCGGCGAAACCCGGGAGTTTTTCGATGCTCAGGCCACAGACTTTCACTGCCCCCGAAAACAAGCTTCATCGCACCCGCCGCGGCGGGGAAGCTTGTTTTCTATTTGCGAAAATTGAAGGGGCTGCTGAGGAAATTTCAAGGCTTAAATTAGTGGAAATTAGCGCCAATTAGCGGAGAAAAAAAGAAGACATTAGCGAGAGATTTCAGCGGAAACTATATCTTATTCGCCCGCGTCATCTCCCGCTTTCCGGCGAAGCCCGGGAGTTTTTCAATGCTCAGGCCGCAGGCTTTCACTGCCCCCGAAAACAGGCTTCATCGCAGATGAAACATGTTTTCTATTAGCGTAAATCGTAGGGGCTGCTGAGGAAATTTCAAGGCTTAAATTAGTGGAAATTAGCGCTAATTCGCGGAGAAAAAAGAAAACATTAGCGAGAGATTTCAGCGGAAACTATATCTTATTCGCCCGCGTCATCTCCCGCTTTCCGGCGAAGCCCGGGAGTTTTTCAATGCTCAGGCCGCAGGCTTTCATGGTGCGGCGCACTTCGCCCTTGGCGACATAAGTCACCAGCACAGCACCGGATTTCATGGCCGCAGCTATTTTCTGAAAAACATCCATCGTCCACATCTCAGGCTGGACGCCGGGAGAGAAGGCATCGAAAAAAATCACATCGAAAAAATTATTTTCAAATTCAATTTCCTGTATCCGTTTTTCGAAATAATGAAAAATAAAATACGGACCAATGTGCACTTCATTATCTCTGGAGGCCGCATGAATGGCTGGAATCACTTCTTTCATGCGTTTGTCGCCCGACACATCGGAATAATTCAGCTGCATGATATCTTCGGCGCTGACGGGATACGGTTCGACTGCAAAATAGTTGAGTTGTATCTGATTTTCTTCGGCAGCCACTAAAGCCAGTGCAGCATTAAGCCCTGTCCCCAGGCCGACTTCGAGCACATTGAGATTTTTCTTTTCCGCCATTTTCGGTTTCAACCCGGCCTCGATGAACACATGCATACTTTCGGCCACGGCACCATGAATGGAATGATAATGTTCGTTCAGTTCAGGCAGAAACAAAGTGTGCGAGCCATCTTCAGTAACTACAATCAATTTCTTTTTCATCGGTTATACAGTATTTCAATATCGCGGACCGAATCGGGCATGGTCACCGTACCAATCCAGTTGCCGGATGGATACGCAAATGCATTGATGTCCTTACCGCCGCACATATAAATCAGATTATTTGTTTCATCAAATTGTATTTTTCCCGACTGGCTTGCAGAGCCGATTTCGGAGTATGCATTATCGTCGAAGGAATATACAAAAAGTCCGTCGGTATGACTGATCAGATAACGATCGCTGTCGATCTGCGCCACGCCTTTGATTTCGCCGGCCGGCAAATTTTTCAAATGCGTAATCACCATGGTGTATGTGTCCAGAGTCCGCACGGTGGGCTGTGTTCCGGCATTGCAAAACATAACCACATCGTTGCCCGACACGCGGAAAAGATCAAGCACTTCGTATTCGCCATACACCATATCCTTGAGCAATCCCGAAGCCTCGTAAATGGCGCCCGTAAAGAAAAATCCACCGGTATAATATTCAAGCACCGACAACAGATAGGTGCCGTCGAAGCGCGCGTGATGCAAGCGGCAGTTTTCGACCGAGTACATAAATTTCAGATTACCATTCCCAAAATAGCCCTGGATACGGCCGTCGTAATAACCCACCAATAACAGGTTGTTGGTATAGCTGACGGATTCGAAATACGGAAAAGGCGGATCGATGACTGCATTGATCTGATTGAACACAGAGCCGTCGCTGGCATTGAGCATATACAGATTTCCTTCGAACAGGCCCATGGAATAAATCAGCTGATCGCGGCTATTGACGGCGCCTCCGCCAAAATCATCCGGCAACTGTTTAAACAGCGAATACTGAAGCAGGCTGTCCATCTTATAAATCTGCACGACATCGTCGGCCTGTTCGTAACAAAACACCATCAGCGAGCGGCTTTCGCGCGGAATGCCCGACACCGTCAGTCGCACATAACGGCTCGAAGCCGCATATTCATTGGCTGCATCGACTTTCAGATAATAGGTTCCGGATTCAAGATTCGTATTGGAAATAATATATTCAGCATTGAGGTTGTACGATTCCGACTGCGGATAAATTGTTACCGGCGGACACACCTGCACATAGTTTTCGGACAGCAGCGCGATTTTAACATAATCGATGGGCACTGAAGATGAGACTGAGGCAGTCACCTGCAATGTATCGCCCACGCAAACGATGGAATAGTCGGCGGGATCGTAGATCTGAATCACCGGAGGTTCGGCTGTTTCTTTGCGACACGCCGAAAAAATTACCATCATCAGTAAAAAAACAAGACGAAATATTTTCATTGTCAGGATTTGTTTATAAATTTAGCACGAAATATTTAAATACGCCGCATTATGGAAGATTATTTTTCGCATATTTTGTTTCTCGACATTGAAACAGTACCCGCGCAACCCAATTACAATGCGCTGAGCGACCGCATGAAACACTTGTGGGACAAGAAAGCCGAAAGTCTGAAGCGCGCCGAAACCGATACGCCGGAAACGTTGTACGAGAAGGCCGGTATTTTTGCCGAATTCGGAAAAATCATTTGTATTTCGACCGGCGTGGTAAGTGGCGGCAAAGCGACCATTAAAAGTTTTTACGGACACAATGAGGTCGAATTACTGAAAGAATTTGCCGACGAGCTGCGTGATCTTCCGTCGCGCGGGGTGCGGCTTTTATGTGCACATAACGGAAAGGAATTCGATTTTCCGTGGATCTGTCGCCGCATGATGATCAACGGAATCCGCATTCCGGACATGATGAATATACAGGGAAAGAAGCCCTGGGAAATTGCGCACATCGACACGATGGAGTTGTGGAAATTCGGCGATTTCAAAAATTTTACTTCGCTCGATTTGCTGACGGAATTATTTGACATTCCGACACCGAAGGACGACATCAATGGCGCCGATGTAGCTCGTGTCTATTACGAAGAAGATGATCTGACGCGCATCATGCAATATTGTCAGAAGGATGTCATTGCGCTGATTCAGTTGCTGCGGCGTCTGAACTACATGCCGTTGATTCCGGAAGTGAATGTGATGTATAACGCGTAGGGCATGCGGCATGAGGCATGCGGCATGAGGCTTCTGGCAGCTTCGCTCTCTCCGCCGCGGACTCACCCGGGCGGTTGGGTGTAGTCTGAAAAAGTAATTCCTGCGGGTTGAGTCTCCAGACTCAACCCCACAATTCCGTTTAAAAAGACTACACCCAACCGCAGAGCGCAACGCATGAGGCCTCGCTCCGCCACTGCGAGCCGATTTATCACGTTTCACGTGAAGGCATAAAAAAAGCTGCGACTTGTCGCGTTTCACGCGAAGCTCAAATTGCGCTGACTTGTCACGTTTCACGTGAAGGCGCTACATATATTATCCCGGGACAGCGTCCCGGGGAATTATATAAGCACGCAACGCACCTTTGAATTGAATAGTCCCGCGAAGCAATCGCCTCTTTTATTCCAACGGACATGAATTTTTACATCATGGAACAGCGGTCGATTGATCTTTTATTACATTTGCCGCTGATGAACCGATTCGAACGCTATGAAAAAAGACATTGCCATAGGAGTTGATATTGGCGGAAGCCACATCAGTTGTGCAGC
Source organism: uncultured Bacteroidaceae bacterium (assembly GCA_964429475.1). Lineage (GTDB taxonomy): Bacteria > Bacteroidota > Bacteroidia > Bacteroidales > DTU049 > GWF2-43-63. The sequence continues at coordinate 3,991 of CAYSCE010000175.1, forward strand.
CATCGATCTGAGCAATCATCAGATTATTGCCGGCAGCCGGGCCGAACACCCGGTTTACAATCATGCGCAGGCTGCCGACATTATTCAGGGCTGGGCTGCGGCACTCCGCAAAACCATGCAGACAATCGACACTCAGCAACTGGCAGGGATTGGATTTGCCATGCCCGGACCATTCGACTATGTGAACGGCATTGCCCTGTTCGAAGGAAATGAAAAGTTCGAGCAATTGTATAACGTAAAAGTGTCGCGCGCGCTGCGCGAAGAATTGCAGCTGAAGCCAGATACAGAGTTGCGCTACATCAACGACGCCACCTCGTTTGCCATTGCCGAAGCCTGGATTGGCAAAGCCAAAGGGTATGACAAGGTATTGGCATTAACTCTTGGAACCGGCTTTGGATCAGCTTTTCTGAAAAAAAGTGCGCCGGTCATCGAAGGGCCCGAAGTGCCTAAACAAGGCTGTGTCTGGCATCTGCCATTTAAAGATGGCATTGCCGATGATTATTTTTCGACACGATGGTTTGTGCGTCGCTATGCCGAAGAGACAGGAATCGCTGTTGCGGGCGTGAAGGAAATTGCCATGCAGGCAGCCAGCAATGCGGTTGCCCAACAGCTGTTTGACGAATACGGAACCAACATGGGCAACTGCCTGTCGGGCTGGATGAAAACTTTCGGCGTCGAAGTGATGGTGATTGGTGGCAACATCAGTGGCGCCATCGGTTTATTCGGACCCGCACTGAAATCGACGCTGCAACAAAACGGCCTGCAGCCCGACATCTATATTTCAGAACTGAAAGAAGATGCCGCCATCATCGGAAGCGCGCGCCTGATCGATGAAAGCTACTGGCCGTCGGTAAATGATCTTTTGTCAAAAATGTAATACATAAAACTTTTTCCATGGAAAAGAAAATAAAAATCTCCGTAATTTTTCCTGTGCTCCTGTCGTTTTTTGTCATGAGCTTCTGCGATCTTGTAGGCATCAGTGTTGACAATATTAAAGAAGAGCTGAATATTGGCAACTCGCAAATTCAATTAATCACCTCGTTTGTATTTGTGTGGTTTTTCTTTTTGTCGATTCCGGTTGGTGTGTTACAGGATCGATTTGGAAAGAAAAACATTCTGAACATCGGTATTATCATCACCGCACTGGGGCTTTTCATCCCGTTTTTCACCGAATCGTTTGTAACTTATCTGGTTGGATTTGCTTTTCTCGGCATTGGAAACACCATTGTGCAGGTATCTGCAAACCCGCTGCTGGTCGATGTTGTACCATCATCGAAAAGTTCAAGCTTTTTGAGTTTTTCTCAGTTTATCAAATCAATCGGCTCGATGGTAGCACCGTTCATTGCCGCTTGGTTTGCCAGTTATTACGGCGACTGGAAGCTCATGTTTCTTGCTTTTGGAATCATCTCTGTTATTTCCGTTTTGTGGCTGTCGTTTATTAAAGTGGAAGAAACCAAAAACACCGAACGTCGCGCCACCATTGGTTCTGCATTATCCTTACTAAAGAATCCATATATTGCTTTAATGGCGTTGGGAATCTTTTTCATTGTCGGAATTGACGTCGGAATCAATGCAATTTCAGGACAATATCTGCAAATAAAGTTCACGGCCATTGATGAAAACATCGCTAAAGAAGCGCGCAGTATTTACTTCTTCGGAAAGATGCTGGGAACTTTTGCCGGAGCTTTTATGCTGGTCTATTTTTCATCCAGGAAGTTTTTTATTTGGACATCGATACTCGGACTGGCTTCAGTAGCTGGTTTGGTGGTAGCACCCGGACAAATGGAAGCGATGATTATCATGTTCATTGTCGGACTTGGTGTCGCCAATATTTTCCCGTTAATTTTTTCGTTGACCATTGAAAAACATCCGACACGCGCCAATGAAATTTCGGGGCTGATGATTATGGCCATTTCGGGAGGCGCTGCTATTCCGCCACTGATGGGCTTTTTACTCGATTACAGCGGATTGGTTGCAGGCATGATGGTGCTGGTGGTTTGCGCCGTCTTTGAATTGCTGTTGGCATTTTTAAATCTGCATAAAAGCAAACCGGAATAAAATTCGCCACAAGGACACTAATACTATAAATAGCCACGAGGACACCAAGGCACTAAAACAATAATTCGCCACAAGTGCACAAAGGCACTGAAAATCATTTGTGTCTGTGTGATTCAGTGGCACCTCCCGAAACGCGCCCTGAATCTGGCCACGACGACACTATGGCACTAAAATAATGATTTTCCAACTCAGTGAAAATGGCTTCAGCATGCGACTGAAGCCATTTTATCCGTTTAAAATCCAAATACCAACTGAGGGTATTTAACCTGCCTGACTGCCTGTTGCAGTTAAACTTGCAGGCGGGTCTGTGTAATCCGTGAACCGAAGTGCCTGAAAGGCACGAGCTCATGAGCTCCAATAATAATATAAGATGCGAATAAATCCGTGGACAAAAAAGTGGAAGTGCTATGAAGGTTTTCAAGGAGATCCCGGCGCGGGGGCCGGGAACTAAGTTCGCCACTGAATCGGTCTTCATCGTATATGAGGCTGATTCGCATTTGTCCGCCCATCAAGTCACGACAGTGACTGATGCCGGCGGATTCTCGCAAATAAGACCCGCTGAAGAAAAGCAAAATTATTCGCGTCATTCGCGGATAAAAAAGTGGAAGTGCTATGAAGGTTTTCGATGAGATCCCCGCATCACTTGAACTCTGAACAGCGAACCTGTCTGACGGTTTAACTGCAACAGGCAGTCAGG
>CAYSCE010000176.1:0-6729 GCA_964429475.1 uncultured Bacteroidaceae bacterium
AGATCCCCCGACGGTACCGTCGGGGGAATTACGTTCGACTTCTTTTATTGATTTTTAGAGTTTTAAACAAATGTGTCATTAGCAACGGTTCCGATGGCTATCGGAACGAAGTATGAACAGCGGGGTAAAATCCGTCGAAGAATAGAGAGCGGCAGGATAGACTCCGTCGAATTTTCGAATCAATCACCTGAATCAGTAATAATTTGCTGACTTTATCACCTTCCGCCATTCATGCGGGTATTGATGTCGCGCGCGTTCGTTTTTTCTTTGCTGGTCACACATTCGGTAATGATGATGTTTTTAAACCGGTAGGTGATTTTCCGTTCCGGATCCTTTGGTGCAACAAATATCTGCTGCGTTTCGCCTGCATCAATAGTCAGTATATCTGTTTGCTCCTGTCGTGAATTTACCAGAGCCTTATTGCTGTTCCGGCCTTCAATCACATAGCTGATTCTGTAACGGATGCTCTGCTGACTGCTGTTTTTGGCATTCAATACGCTGCCATCCTCGCTATATACGGTCAGACTGCCTGAAACGGCAGTGCTTTGAGCGGGGGCGACTATAACTAAGGTGAAAAACATAATAATAACGATGTAACATTGTTTCATATAGACAAAAATTAGTTTCAAATATAGTGAGTAATTGCTTTCAAAACAAATTTGAAATGTTAACTTGTATGAGAAATTGCATAAAATCAGTTAAAGGCGTTGTGTTTCTTAATGAAAATCAGGCTTATGTGGCACTGAAATCACCTATGGCTGATGTATTAATAACCAACAGCTAATAATAGTTGATTTTATTCAACATATTCAATCACAAAATGATGCTCCATCAGAAATGGCAGGTCAAGACGTTTTTTATTTCATTTTTCCACAGTCCCATATCCTAAAAAATCAGATATTTGCACCACTTTAATAACCAAAATATACAATCATGTCCGGAAAAACTTTTGCCGAGAAGATTTTCAATGCCCCTGCGGGGAGCATCGTTTTTGCGAAACCTGATATTGTGCTGTCTCACGACAACACCGCCAGCATTGCCGGCACTTTTAAAAAAATGAACGGTGAGAAGGTTGCTTATCCCGACCAGCTTCTCATTGTGCTTGACCACAATGCGCCGCCCACCACATCGGGGCTGGCAAACGATTATCAGGCCATCCGCAACATTGTGAAAGAGCAGGGAATTAAGAAATTCCACGATGTTGGAAAAGGAATTTGTCATCAGCTGATGGCACTGCACGCCCGCCCCAAAATGATTGTGGTTGGCTCTGACAGCCACAGTTGCACTGCCGGTGCCTTCAATGCCTTTGCTGCCGGAATCGACCGCACCGAAACGGCAGGTCTCTGGAAAGCTGGCGAAACCTGGTTCCGCGTGCCCGATTCAGTGAAAATTACGCTGACCGGAAAACTCAACAATGGCGTGTATGCAAAAGATCTCGCACTCTGGATCATTGGTATGATTGGCAGTGCTGGAGCCGATTACATGTCGATTGAATATCACGGCGATGGCGTCAAAACATTGACGGTTGCCGATCGTATGGTACTGGCCAATCTGGCTTCGGAAATGGGCGCCAAGAATGCTGTTTTCCCGGCCGACGAGGTGCTCGGAAATTATTTCGGACAAAAATTCGAAGGTCTCTGGGCCGATGCCGATGCCAGATATACCCGCGAAATCAACATCGATCTTGCTACCATTTTCCCGGTGGTTTCTGCTCCGCATAATGTCGACAATGTGAAGGCTGTGAGCGAAGTTCAGGGCACTGAACTGCAACAGGCTGTCATCGGAACCTGCACCAACGGCCGTATTGAAGACCTGCGCGAAGCCGCTGCCATTTTAAAAGGCAATAAAATACCCGAATTCTTCCAGCTGCTGATTATCCCGGCTTCGCAGGAAATTTATACACAGGCATTGCACGAAGGTTTGATTGAAATATTTATGGCTGCCGGCGCCAACATTCTGACGCCTTCATGTGGCCCGTGTCTCGGAACAGGACAAGGAATCCCGGCCGACGGATACAATGTGATTTCGACCGCCAACCGCAATTTCCTGGGTCGTATGGGAAATAAAAATGCCAACATCTATCTGGCTTCTCCCGCTACTGTGGCCGCTTCGGCACTGGCCGGAAAAATCACGGATCCGCGTGGCATTCAGGGCAATGATACATTCCCGTACAGCATCGAGCAAAGCCCGACGGTATCGATTCCGGAAGGCGAAAATCGTTTACTTGGAAACACCTGGAATTACACCGATGTGAATAATCTGAATACTGACCAGATGTTTGCAGGCAACCTGACTTACAACATCAAGAGCAGCGAAGGCGACAAAATTATGCCGTATCTGTTCAAAGGCTTCGACGAAGCATTTGCTGAAAAAGTCGGTGCAGGGCAGCTCATTATGGCTGGCGCCAATTTCGGTTGCGGAAGCTCGCGCGAACATCCGGCTGTAGGTCTTGCTTTTGCAGATGTGAAAGCTGTGATCTGCAAATCGGTCAACCGCATATTCTACCGTTCATCCATCAATCAGGGACTGCCGATCATTGTGCTGCCCGAAGCAGTGGATGCATACAAGGCCGGTGATGTTGTTGAACTCGACTTTGCTGCAGGCAAACTCACTGTCGGCGACAAAGTGTTTACCTTCAACCCACTGCCCGAAAAGCTGATGAACATCTTCGCCAACAAAGGTCTGGTGAATTATTACAAGAAAAACTAGGTTTTTATAAAATAACCTTGAGGACACATTAAAAACAACGGTGCTGTCATGCTGAGCGGAGTCGAAGCATAGATAGCACCGTCTTCCCTTCGAAGCGTTTATACGTTTTTGTTTCGATTAAATGATTTGCACCGATGCACTACTACGACATCCATACACATCATGTATCGCAGTCTCCATCGGTGACAGGCATATTGAATGTGATTCCGGGACAAGCCGTTCCGGAATCATTTTTTTCTGCAGGCATACATCCGTGGTATGCAAAAGGCTCATCAGCAGCGGATTTGAGGCAGTACATGACAAACCATCTTTGTGTTGCCATTGGTGAATGCGGACTGGATGCGGTAAAATCCGCCATATCATTGGATGAACAAAAAGTACTCTTCCGCGCGCATCTGGAGCTGGCCCGGCAATATTCAAAACCGGTTGTGTTACATGTCGTGCGTAGCACCCATGAATTGTTTCAAATACTGAAAGAATTTCCTGAGCTGGTCTATATCTGGCATGGATTCACCGGAAGCGAAGAAACAATCAGACAATTTGAACGATTTAATATGTATTTTTCGTGTGGTCCGCGCGGATTGAAAAAGACTGAAATCTGGCGCTCAGTGCCGGCTGAACGCTTGCTGTGCGAAACCGATGATTCAGAAAACTCAATCATGGAAATCTATGAATCACTTGCAGCAGTGCGGCATGAACATGTTGAAACGCTTGCTGATATCATCCGGAAAAACGTTGTAAAAATATTCGGACATGAGCTGGAAAGAAAGGACTGAACTGTTGTTGGGCGATGAAGCTGTCAGCAGGCTTGCACAATCGCATGTGCTGATTGCAGGACTGGGCGGGGTAGGCGGCATGGTGACCGAAATGCTGGTGCGTGCCGGTATTGGCGAAATCACCATTATTGATGCTGACACCATTCATGAATCGAACCGCAACCGGCAGCTGATTGCATTTGCCAGCAACGATGGCAACAGCAAAGCTGAAGAATGGCGCAAGCGTCTGCTCGATATCAATCCGGAGCTGAAAGTGCATGTGATTGATGAATTTATACGCGACAAAGCCATTCCTGAATTGCTGGAAAATAAATTTGATTTTGTGGTTGATGCTATCGATACATTAGCGCCGAAAGTATTTCTGATTTATCACACCATGCAAAAGGGTTATCCGCTTGTATCGAGCCTCGGGAGCGGCAGTAAGCTTGCTCCTGAACAAATCCGCATCTGCGATGTGTCGGAATCGTATAATTGCAAACTGGGTTTTTATGTCCGCAAGCGCTTGCATAAACTTGGCATCCGCAGCGGCTTTGACGTGGTGTTTTCACCTGAGCCGGTGAAAGAAAACAGTGTCATACCCGATGACAGTAACGAAGCCATCAAATCGACCATTGGCACCATTTCGTACATGCCCAATGCGTTTGGTGCTTTCCTGGCCAGTGTTGTGATCCGGCGTTTGCTGGGTATTGAAATTAAAAAGTGATCCGCTCAGTTTTATTATTTACGTAAACAGAATACGGATTTTCACTGGTCAAACGCCTGCCTGACTGCATCACGCAGGCAGGGATGAACACGGATATAGTGATTACAAATTTTCACAAAGTTTGTTTTATACCAAAACGAATTATAAAACCGACCAAATCTTCCTGCCACGCATGGTGTCATACTGAACTCGTTTCAGTATCTACCATGCGTGACTCATCATCCACCGCCGACCCTGAAACAAGTTCAGGGTGACACGGTGGATGATGATTGCGTCTCTTGGTAAGAACTATTGGACCACAATAAAATTCGTTTTGGTATTACCTGCCTGCTGCAGCCTGCCTGTTGCAGACAGGGCGGATCCGTGTTCAAAAAAAACGAGAATATTCATCTGAAAAAAACAATTATTCAAAAAAGTTCTTCTGATGGATGTCAGGAAAGTCAAATACAAAGCCCTCTTTCAGCAGATTGGCAGGTATGACCTGTTGTCCTTTTAAAATAACATCGGCGCTTTTTCCCAGCATGAATTTCAATATAAAAGCCGGGACAAACAGCCACGCAGGACGATGCAACGCATGCGCCAGTGCGCGCGTAAATTCTTTATTGCTGATGATTTGCGGCGCTACCAGATTGTATATTTCTTTTGAATTTTGTTGCGACAGAATGTGCAAAATGGCTTTACAGATGTCGTGGATATGAATAAACGAAAACGCCTGTTTGCCGCTTCCCATGCGACCTCCAAGTCCTGCGCGAAAAAGCGGCAGCAGTTTTTTCAGTGTACCGCCTTCTTTTCCAAGCACAACTCCCAACCGGACAATACTTTTCTGTACACTATCAGGAGCTGCGTCAGCAGCCAATTCCCAGCGTTTGCACACATCCGATAAAAAGTCATTGGCAAAGAAAATACTGTCTTCGCTGTGCTGATGAATGGTGTCGTAAATACCAACAGCCGATGTGCTTATAAAGCGCACCGGTGGCTGATTACAAAGCGACATGGCTTTACATATATTGTTTGTGGAAACCAGCCGGCTGTTCAGAATTTCCGCTCTGTAGCTGCGTGTCCAGCGTTTACCAATGGAAGCTCCTGCCAGATTGATCACGGCGAAACAGCCATTCATGCGCTCTGCAAGCGCTTGCGCATTGTGCTGATACAAAGCCCGAGGTAAAATGACAACAGTAAATCCGGATTGCTGCAAAAATTTTGACAGGGCCTGTCCTACAAACCCGTTGCCACCGGCAATACAGATTGTTTTATTGATCGAGGATTCCATCACGCATATGAATCTGGCGATCGGAAAGCTGCGCCAGATCAGGGTTGTGTGTGATAATGACGAAAGTCTGATTCATTTCGTTGCGCAGTTTCAGAAACAGTTCATGCAGTTCGCGCGCGTGGTCGGTGTCGAGATTACCGCTGGGCTCATCGGCCAGTATAACATCGGGATCATTCATGAGCGCGCGTGCAACGGCTACACGCTGCTGTTCACCACCCGACAATGCCGATGGCTTGTGTGTCATGCGGTCCTGCAATCCAAGTGTGTGTAAAAGTTTTTCAGCTTTGGCTGCTGCTTCGGCTTTGCTCATGCCGCCTATATATGCGGGAATGCATACATTTTCGAGCGCCGTAAATTCAGGCAGCAAATGATGAAACTGAAAAACAAAACCAATATGTTTGTTGCGGAATGTGTTGAGTTTGCGCTCTCCAAGCGTAAATACATCGGTGTCATTGTACAGCACCTGACCCTGATCGGGTTTATCGAGTGTGCCCATGATGTGCAGCAACGTCGTTTTTCCGGCTCCCGATGCACCCAGAATGCTGATGATTTCGTTTTTCTGAATTGTCAGATCAATGCCTTTGAGCACCTGAAGCTGTCCGAACGACTTGTGTATATTTTTCAGAATGATGGACATCCGTGTAATGATTGTTTTTTGGTTAAAATATTTTTGTCTTCAATCACTTTACCATCCACCACATCGCGCATTTCGAGAATCATTTTACCCTTTTTACGTGTGTAGCTGATGTAGACAGAGTTTGAGCCGGTTTTGGTTCCGAAAAACGCTTTGTTTTTTGAGCAGCGTGTCAGCGGTAATGTTTTCAGGTCTTCGATAACATACTTTCCCATAGTGGATTTATACAGCACTTTTCCTTCGGCTGCAAATACTTTGATGTTTTCCTGAAACACGGTATCGCCGCCCAGAATAAAAAGACTGGTCGCAGCCATGTTTCCGTTGTCACTATACCATTTTTCCTGCACAATAACACCATCTTCGTTGTTTTCCCATTGTCCTTGCAGAAAGGTGAGTTTTTTCAGCGCTGCATCTGTATTTTTCACACTCTGACATGCCGAAAGCATCAGTGTTGAAACCAGTAATAAAAGAATAACTCTCATGAGAATTTTTTTTCAAACTTACGAAAAAGTATTGAAATGGTTTGAAAACGGATTATACCTAAGCGAAATATTTGGAAGTTCATTGCCGGATTGAATTATGCAATCCTCATCCACCGTGTCACCCTGAACTTGTTTCAGGGTCTGCGGTGGATGAG